>NZ_CP058988.1:2420693-2723280 GCF_019278565.1 Cellulophaga sp. HaHa_2_95
CCTGTATTGCATGTCCTGGCATGGTTCATCTTGTTTAGTTTGCCTTATTTTTTATTAACGCTAGATGCTACGCAAGATCAGGCGTTATTAAAAACGTTTATACGGTCTTGGGTGCATTTGTTTTTCTACGGAATTATATTTTATATCAATTACCTGTACCTTATTGATAAACTTTTGTTTTCCAATAAATTAGTACAGTTTATTGTTGTAAATGTGATCATTATCGGGGTTTCTATTTTGTTGAGAGAACACTTAAAAGCTTCTTATTTTGACCAATGGCTGGACCTTAGTAGTGAAGAGACCCGTAAAATGCCTCGTAAAGAAATGTCTATCTATTTTAATATCATTGCAACCATAGTTCCTATAGTTTTCGCTGTAGCTTTAAAAACTACGGAACGGTGGGTGAAGATAGAAAAAGCAACTAAAGAGGCGGCAACCTTAAAATTACAAACAGAGATCCAGCATTTACGCTACCAATTGCAACCGCATTTTTTCTTCAACTCTTTAAATAATATATATTCTTTGGTAGATGTTGCACCAGAGCAAGCCAAATCTACCTTACACAGTTTAAGTAAGTTGATGCGTTACTTATTATATGAAACAAACACTAGTGTAATTGCTTTGAGTAAGGAAATAGATTTTCTGAAGAAGTATATAAATTTGATGGAGTTACGTACTTCAGATAAAACAAAGATTAGTTATCGTTTTCCGTTGGAAGAGACATCAATACAAATAGCGCCTTTGTTATTTATATCGCTTATAGAAAATGCCTTTAAACACGGAGTTTCGGCAACCCAAGAGAGTGAGATTAGTATTGCCTTGACTACCGAAGCCAATCTGGTTATTTTTAAAATTGAGAATACAAATTTTCCTAAAACGACAGCAGATAAAAGTGGCTCAGGAATTGGCTTGCAGAACCTAAAAAAAGGTCTAAACCTTTTGTACGCCGATAAATATTCTTTTGAAACAAAATTGAAAGATGGTATTTATAGTGTAGATTTAAGAATAGAAACCTAAAAGATGGATGTAATTACCTGTATTATTGTAGATGATGAGCCTATGGCACTAAATTTAGTGGAGTCGTATGTTTCAAAAACATCATTTCTGCAACTTAAAAAGAAATGCAGCAGTGCCTTAGAAGCCTTAGACTACTTAAGTGAAGAGTCGGTAGATTTAATTTTTCTAGACATTCAAATGCCAGATTTAACCGGCTTAGAATTTTCTAAAATGCTCCCTAAAAATACACGATTTATTCTTACTACGGCATTTGATCAATATGCCTTAGAAGGGTTTAAGGTAGAAGCTTTAGATTACTTGTTGAAGCCTTTTGATTATGCTGAGTTTCTTACTGCGGCACATAAAGCGAAAGTCTGGTTTAATTTATCAAAGAAGCAAACGGTACCGGTTCCAGTGGTGCCAGAATTAAAAGAACAGCCAGAAAAAGAATTTCTTTTTGTAAAATCTGAGTACAAACAATTGCGGATTAAATTAGCCGATGTATTGTATTTTGAGGGTTTAAAAGATTACATCAAAATTTGGATCAAAGACAATCCAAAAGCAATATTGACATTGATGAGTTTAAAGTCGCTCGAAGAGGAACTTCCCGAACAGAGTTTTATGCGGGTACATCGCTCGTTTATTGTTTCATTAAAGAATATTGAAGTTATAGAGCGGAGTCAGATCCTCATAAACAACCAACGTATTACGGTATCTGAGCAATATAAAAGTAAATTTTTAGACTATATAAATTCCAATTCTCTAAACTTGTAATTCCCTTTTTTTCTTATTCTTTCTAAATGCATTGTAAAGTGCACTAGAACCCTAGTGGCTAATTTTAGGATTAGTACTACTGTTTTTAAGATTGATGTTAGGATTGTGAGCACCTAATTTAATATATATATATGAAGCTATTTCGTAAATTAAGAAGAAACCTAATTGCCTTGGGTAAGGTAAAATCTTATGTCATTTATGCTTTAGGTGAAATTGTATTGATCGTAATAGGGATTCTGATTGCGTGGAAAATAGGCGATTTAAATGAAATCCGAAAAAATAACATTGTTGAGCAGAAAGTGTATGAAAGTTTAAATGAGGAACTGAATACTAATTTGAGAATTTTAAATGGTTTGGTAGCCGAATATCCGCTGGCTATAATACGATTAGAAAACACTTTAAATTATGTGGGGTATACAGAAGATAAATTTACCCAGGGTACCAAAGACACTATCATCAATGTATTAGATAAGGAAGTAAGTTTATTAGATGGCGCTATAAATTCGATCATCAATACTACAAAGTTTGAGTTTATAGAGAGTGCAGATTTGAAAGATTTAATTATTATGTATCCAAATAAGATTCAGAATTTCAAAGAACAAGATGCTAAGATTAAGCTCATTGTAGCAAACCGACTCAAACCAGTATTAGAAAAGTACATTTCTTTGGTAGATATGTTACCCAATAACGATGCAAAATATGATAGTATCCGAAAGTATGGAGCCAAATCTGATTATGTAGGTTTGTTGTCAGATAAGGAATACCAGAATAGTATTATAGATCGCATGTTACAAACACAGATTCAGTTTAACCATGCAAAGAGTCTCCGCAGTAAAACTAAAATCCTAATCAACACTCTAGCGGAGGAGCTAGACTAATTTGCAGCTAGTGTTGAGGTTTTCCTACTAGTAGGAAGTATCTAGTCCAAAGTAAGGAGTACAAAGTATTAAGTATGAAGTAAGAAGAGTGGGAGCAGCTATGTCTTCTTCATATGAAACAAAACGACGTTGTCACTTCGAGTGAATGATGCCATAGCGCAGCGGATGCAGCATTAGTATCGAGAAGTTATCGTGTTTCAAAAGTTCTCGATACAATTTTCTACCGAAAATCACTCGAACTGACATTTGAGTTATAAGTAATGAGTACGAAGTATTGAGTTTGAAGTAATAAGGGTAGGAGCAGCTATGCGTTCTTGTTCTAAAACAAAACTATGCTGTCACTTCGAGTGAATGATGCAATAGCGGTAGCGGATGCATCATTAGTATCGAGAAGTTATAGAGTAGTAAAAAGTTCTCGATACAATTTTCTACCGAAAATCACGCGAACTGACATTTGAGTTATAAGTAAAGAGTACTAAGTAAGGAGTACAAAGTATTAAGTATGAAGTAATAAGTAAAAATGACAAAAGTAGATATGTGTACTTATTATAAAACAAAGCGACGCTGTCACTTCGAGTGAAGGATGCAGTAGCGGTAGCGGATGCATCATTAGTATCGAGAAGTTATCGTGTTCCAAAAAGTTCTCGATACAATTTTCTACTGAAAATCACTAGAACTGACATTTGAGTTATAAGTAAGGAGTACAAAGTAATGAGTACGAAGTATTAAGCATGAAGTAAAAAGAGTGGGAGCAGCTATGCGTTTTTGTTCTAAAACAAAACGATGCTGTCACTTCGAGTGAATGATGCAATAGCGGTAGCGGATGCATCATTAGTATCGAGAAGTTTTAGAGTAGTAAAAAGTTCTCGATACAATTTTCTACCGAAAATCACGCGAACTGACATTACACGTTACCCCCTAAACAGAAAGAAATCATCTTTCATATACTCAATTTTAGCATCCTCATTCGTAATAATATAATCAATAGCAAGAGAGGTAAATTCTTCTCCTTTTTCCGTTAAGGAAACCACTCCATTATCAATAAGAATCATATTATTTTTTTGAGCGAGTTCCAATACGGTTTTACTGCGGACTTTCTGCCAATTGATATGCTCATTTAAATGGTTCACATGGCGTTCTTCTTCCTCTTGATGATTTTTTAAATGCAATAAAAAGGTAAGTAAGGAAACCTCTGTTCGCTGTTGCCGTTCCCGATAGATTACGGCAATAACCCCTTTGCTAGGCGCAAATAAATAGACTAAAAAGAAGATAATACCTAACATGGTTGTTATAGAACCCGCAATAGAGGCATCTAAGAAATGCGCTAGCCAATAACCAGAAATAGCCCCTGTAACCCCAAAAACTATAGCTAAAAGAAGCATTCGCTTTAAATCTGTGGTTAATAAATAGGCAGTAGCCGCTGGTGCAATCATTAATGCAACTACCAAAATAGCCCCGACGGCGTCAAATGCACCCACGGTAGTCACTGAAGAAACTGTCATTAATCCGTAATGAATTACGGTAGGCGAGAATCCTAAGGAAGCCGCTAGACCAGCATCAAAAGTGCTTAATTTTAGTTCTTTAAAAAAGGCAATCAGAAGGATAATTGTAAGTACTAAAATACTCCCGATGATCACTAGTGATTTTGGACCCATATCTGTTCCACCAATAATCATACGATCAAAAGGCGCGAAGGCTAATTCTCCTAGGAGAACGGCATCTACATCTAAATGCACATCGTTTGCATTTTTAGCAATTAGAATAACACCAATACTAAATAGAATAGGGAATACCAATCCTATAGCGGTATCTTCTTTTACCAAGCCTGTTTTTTGAATGTACTCTACCAATACCACGGTAAGAATACCTGTTAGTGCGGCAAGAATAATAAGTACGGGCGAATTTAAATCTTGGGTGATAAAGAATCCGATAACAATACCTGGAAGTATAGAGTGACTGATGGCATCACTAATCATGGCCATTTTACGCAACACTAAAAAGGTTCCTGGAATAGCACAAGCTATGGCCACAATACTAGCTATGAGCTGAATTTCTATTTGTGAGCTACTCATCTTTAGCGTTTTGTTGGTTGTACAAATTGGAAGCGACTTTAAAACCTTCCTCGGTTAAACTCCACATATTTCCTTGAATAGTAACGTAATGTTTATGCTCTAATTCTTTTAGTGTTTTGGTGGTATACCCTTGAAAATTATTTAATATTTTAATGGCATGCGGGTGCGAAATATTATCGTGGGTTTCTGCTATATGATACATGAATGCTAAGGTTTTGTGTAACTCTAAATCACGCCTGTTTTTAATAATCCGTATCTGTTTAAAAAGTAAGCCACGACTGGGAGAAAAGATAAAAGAAAATAGTACAAAAACACCAGCTACAATAACAATGACAGGTCCGGTAGAAAGGTTGGTCTGGCTAGCACTAATTGCCGTTCCAAATACACCTGCAAAGGCACCAAAAATAGCAGCGAGGATCACCATAAAGCTTAAACTATTTGTCCACTGCCGTGCCGCAGCAGCGGGGGCAAGGAGCATGGCGCTCATGAGCACAACACCTACCGTTTGTAATCCTAAAACAATAGCGAGCACAATAAATGAGGTAATTAGAATATCTATAAATTTTGTATTGAAACCGAGTGTTTTGGTATAGTCGGCATCAAATAGAAGAATTTTAAATTCTTTCCAAAACAGTAGTAAAATGATTAGGCAAATACCGGTTACGATAGCCATAAGCCAAACATCGCTTTCTACGAGTGTTGCTGCTTGTCCAAAAAGGTATTTATCTAAACCTGCTTGGTTGGCATTGGGTTGCTTTTGAATAAAAGTAAGGAGCAACATACCAAATCCGAAAAAGAGGGATAATATTAGCCCTAATGCGGTGTCTGATTTTAAATGCGTTTTAGTGGTAATTCCACGAATCCAAAATGTACCTAAGAGTCCGCTTACTAATGCTCCAATTAATAAAACGCTACTGTCTTTTGTTCCTGTGATTAGAAATGCAATAGCAATACCTGGTAATGCGGCGTGTGAGATGGCATCTCCCAATAGACTTTGCTTTCTAAGAACAGCAAAACTACCGAGCATGCCACAAACCGCTCCTAAAATGGCAGTCCCTAATGTAATGGTTCTCAGGGTATAATCTGTAAAGACTAGTTGTATGTATTCTAAAGGATCTATGATTATTTGTTTTAGTAGTTCGTCTGTAATATTTCGTTAGTATTGTTTAGTACTCTAAGGTAAATTTTGTTCTCCAATGTTTTTGTAATCATCTTAGATAGTTTTACAAATGTTTCTCTTCAACCTCTAATGGCTATTCTTGCACACTTACTTTAAAATTAATGCCGTAGGTTTTGGTCAAGTTATCATCATTGAAAATATCTTTTACGGGGCCAGTAGCAATTTTCTTTACGTTTAAAAAGGTCACCCAATCAAAATATTCGGGTACGGTTTGCAGATCGTGATGTACTACAATTACTGTTTTATTGGCTTTACGTAATTCTTTAAGAATATTGATAATGGCAATTTCTGTAGTAGCATCTACCCCTTGAAAGGGTTCATCCATGAAATAAATGGCAGCATCTTGTACTAAAGCGCGTGCTAGAAAAATACGTTGTTGTTGTCCGCCAGAAAGCTGATTAATTTGTCGGCTTTGAAAAGCAAGCATCCCTACTTTTTCTAAAGCTTCTAAAGCTAATTTTTTTTCTTTTTGTCCTGGACGCTTTATCCACCCTAGGCTACCATAGGTACCCATCATAACCACATCTAATGCCGTGGTAGGAAAATCCCAATCCACACTCCCTTTTTGAGGTACATAGGCTACTAGAGACCGTTGCTTGTTATAAGGTTTTCCATAGATGGTGACGCTCCCTGCTAAAGGTTTTAGGATTCCTAAAATAGATTTTATTAAGGTAGATTTGCCTGCGCCGTTAGGCCCAACAATGGCCATAAGCACTCCTTCGGGGATTTCTAAATCGATATCCCAAAGAACAGGTTTGTAGTTGTAGGCTACTGTTAAATCATCAACCTTTACGGCTATATTTGTCATTTTAATAGGTGTTTAGCCCTGATAGTAGCGGCATACTTTTTTGATTTTTCTTCAAAAAAGATACAGCGGATAGCAGGAAATAGCTTCTAGATTTCATTATTTTAAAGCGTTTACGATGGTATTCACATTATACTCAAACATACCAATGTAGGTGCCTTCTGCCGTACCCGGATTCCCTAAGGCATCTGAATATAATGAACCGCCAATTTCCACATCGTGGTTTTTAGCATTTACCGCAGCTTTTACCGCCTCAATAGTACGCTTAGGCACGGAACTTTCTATAAAGATAGCTTTTACTTTTTGGTCAATAATAAAATCGGACATTTTTTGAACGTCCTGAACACCAGCTTCCGTAGCTGTTGAAATTCCTTGTAGTCCCACCACTTCAAAGCCAAAGGACTTTCCGAAATAATTAAACGCATCATGAGCTGTAACGAGCACACGTTTGTCTTCTGGTAAGGTTTGGATGGTTTTATTCAGTTTTGTTTTCAGGGCTTCTAGCTTATTTAAATACGCTTCACCATTAGTTTTAAAAACAGCTTGGTGTTCTGGAACCGCTTCAGATAATTGCTTCACGACATACTTGGTTGCTTCTTTCCAGTAATCTACATTGAACCAAATATGGGGGTCATAATTAGAGGCAAAGAATTCTGAACCAATTAAGGTGTTTTCGTCTAGTGCATCTGATAGGGCGATGGTTTTTTTATTCTGATGCGCCATTTTCTCAAAAACTTCTACCAGCTTGCCTTCTAAATGTAGGCCGTTATAAAAAATGATATCTGCTTCTGATAGCTTAGAAACATCGCCCTCACTAGCTTTATAGAGGTGCGGATCTACGCCGCTGCCCATTAGGCCTTGGAGGTTGATATAATCTCCCCCAATATTTTTTACCAAATCTGTAATCATTGAGGTGGTAGTAACGACATTTATTTTTCCGTTGTCTTTCTTATCTGATCTACAGCTAATAATAGCAAGGGTACAAAGCGTAATTATAAGGTATTTTTTCATTTTAGTGTTGGACATTTTTTGATTCGTTTTCATTCACATAAATTATGGTTGAAAAATCTTCGTTTAGTAGTATAGTATTGTTATTTACGACAATCTGAGTCATTTTATTTTTAATAAACTGTTTGGAAACGGTAATGGTATTGCCATATTTTAAACCATGTTGTGCACAGAAATCAAAAAACTCTTTATCATCGCTCATTAAGCGCGAGATGATATAGGTTTTACCTTCATTAGCTTTAGAAAGGGTAAAGGAAGTATCTGTAGTGGTTATGATACCGTTTTTATCAGGTATTGGGTCTCCATGGGGGTCAAATTTAGGATTGCCTAAGTATTCACTAATTTTATTAGCCAGTAAATCTGAGGTCTGATGCTCTAATAATTCTGCTTCCCGGTGAATATCATGTAAAGACATATCAAACATTTTAAACAGAAGCGATTCCCAAAGGCGGTGCTTCCGAATTACGTTTAAAGCCATTTGATTTCCTTTAACGGTGAGCTTTAACTCTTGATATTTTTCATAATGTAGCAAGTCTTTAACGGCTAGTTTTTTTGCCATATCTGTGGCTGCAGCATTAGAAATGCCCAATTCTTTAGCGATGATCCCCGGTTTGGTATCGTTGGTACGCTTGGCATTTTTGTAAACCGCTTTTACAAAATTCTCTACTGCTACAGACATAAATGAATTGCTTTAAACTATTTTTAAGTATACTTAAAAATTTATCAAATGTAGCTAAAATTAATAGTTCTGCAAGTTAAAAATATAACTTTAAGAAAGCTTTATGTGCTAAGGAGTAGGGGTTAGTAGTGGAAGTTGATAGCAGCTAAAAAAAATAGAGCGCCGTTAGGCGCTCTATTTTTTATTTTGTGATGTGTTTAAGCGTTATGCTGAGATGGACTTTTTTCTCATTTTTAGTATTCTTGCCGTACTAAGAATTATACCTAGCGCAATTAAGACATACAGGCCATAGGTATTAAAGAAGGATATGTTTTTTGATCTGGCCACCTGTGGGGTTTCTGGATTGTAATAAATCTTAATGATATCACCAGTAGATTTTACGGCGCCATAGATGGGGATGGCTAATATTTCTACTCTGGTCTGGATGACTTCTTCTTTTTTTGTGGTAAAGGTCACATCTGCAAAAGCGTTTGTTCTGCCTCTACGCCCAATACTTTTATGAATTTCTGTTATGGTAGCTTCGGCCTCTATCCATGTAGGATCTATTTCTTGGGCTGCCAACGGGAGTAGACCGCCTAGAAGAGCAAGTGTAAAGAAAATTAATTTTAGAGTAAATGTCATATTGATTGTTGGATTAATTACAGGAAAGTGCTAGTGCTCTAATTTCTTAAATACTCATGTTTTGAATCGCTACCATGGTAGGATACTGTTTTACCATTTATTGTAGTATACAAGAGTAAGGTTCATTTGATTTTCATCAGAAACAACTCCATTATTGGCCTTAGTGCAACTAGAAACAAATTCGGTTTTTTGTATATCTGACCATCTATTGGATTTTGATTCACCACAAGAATAGTTGCATAGTGCTATTAGTGACAATAGTAATACTGTCTTGATTTTAGGTTTAACTATTTTCTTTTATGGTTGATTTATTGTTAGCCTAAATATAGTGTAAATTCTATTGTTTTTTATTCTTTAGGTTTAAGTCGATTTAATTTGAACTAAGCATTCTAATTTGCAGTGCACGTAAGGAATAAAATGTATAGTGTAAGAAGTTACTCTAGCGCTTTAAATTTACCGGGGCACAACTTCTTTCCATTCCCCATGCAAGGCAATATTTTCGGGTGATTGCCATAATTGATGTGTAACATCTCCATTTTTATTAGTTGAAATAATATCTTTCCAATGTTTGTCTCGCTCTATTTGCCATTTTAACTTAAATTCATCCGTGGGAATAAAGGTTCTAAAAAGCGGAGGGGGAAATCCTTCTTCTTTCCTGCGTTTATACTCTTTTTTACGGTAATCATCAAAGGCATCTCCGTTGGGTAAAGGTCTGTTCTTGTCCATATACCAAATTATAAACGATAAATTAGTATCAAGATTACCTCCAACGTGAAGCATATATTTAGAGCCTATAAGTTTATCTGGACGTTTTACATATAACATGTCAGCGGTTGGTGAGCCTAAAGCTCCGCCTGCATGTAACATCCGAATACTTTCAAATTTCATTGTAATTGGACGATTCCATAAAAAACCAGGAAATGTTATTAAACCATTATATCTATCAAAAATCACCTGTTTTAAAGGCATTGTAAAATAATAAATAGTAAAGAAAATTACGGAAGAGGTACATATAATAAGAATAATAGTATTAGAAATACTCCATATATCAGAAAAGTATAAAATGGATAAAAAGTATAAAGCTATAAACAAGGTTATTCCTCCAAAAATTAATGGAAAAATATGTTGAGGATCCTTACTAACAATATATGAATTATTTAAAAAAATAATATCTTCTTTTTCACCTACATATTTGTCTTTATAATCTATAGGCTTCTCAGTTATTTTAAAGGGCATATAACCTGCCCAATAGTCATTTCTTTTTCTATTAGAAGGATATGATATATGCGTAATGTCTCTTTTTAAACTTGCGTTTAGTTTTGCCATGTTTTATATTTACGTAGTTCGGTTAAGGGAAGATTTTTTACTTTTTTACTTTCACTAGTATTAATAAAGGTAAGTCCTTGAGATTTTGGCGTTATTTTTATGCCCATATAACGATTATTGTTTCCGCCTCTTGCCTATGGAAAGAAAAGCTTTTTGTTCGAATCAATAGTAAGTTGAGCAAGCATATTTAAGTTCTGTTTTTGTATGAATTTAAGCGTATTAAATTACAATATTATTTTCACTTCTGCTTTTCGTTACCACATGTCCCCTTGAGGGGACGGCCGATAGGCTCGGGTGTTTTACGGCTGTTGCTTAGAATTAGATATTAAAGTTTACTGCTACTATTTTACATCCCCCGCCCTCTGTGCACCCCCTTCAAAGGGGGAATTGTTGGCGTTGAAAATATGTTTTATTTGTTCTAAGCGGTTTTGTTTCTTATACTATATGTGCTAAAAGTAGACTACCAACCACCAATTTTCTCACGGTCTTCTTGTTGTTCTGGTGTCGCTTCTGGGGTAGGTATATTACTAGGGTAGCCTGGACGTGGGAAACCTTCTGCTTTCCGTCTTTCAAAATCTTGTAACCTATATTGATCAAATGCAGTTCCAGGTGGGAGAATAAAATAGACTTGCCATGTAAATACATATATCCAATATGCAGTTGCAAAAGAAACAAAAAATACAACCCTTGGATTATGAAATTTATACTTTCTACTTATTACTTAAAAGTACAAAAGCTAACTAAAATATTTATAATTTTAATTGATGTTTTCTTACTCGATACGGCACTTGTTACAAACGAGCGCTAACGGGAGCGATTTGAAAATTCCTTAACTTAATGACATTTAATGAGCGCTAGCGGGGTTTATTTACAAATGCCTCTTAATCTATTCATCTTTAGAATAAAACACATCCATAAATGGTTTATTATTTATTTTCTTTTTGTATGAATCTACCCATTCTTTATAATAATAAGTTACAGTGACAACTTCTTTTTCTAATGAGTATTTTGCAAATGGTTTCCCTTTTTGAGGAATAAGTTCTTTAGACAAACCAAATGTTTCATTAAACTGCATATCATTAACACAATCCATCCCTATTTCTCCCCATATGAGTTCTACCTCAGTATCGTTTACTATTTTTATCGAAAAGGCATATATGCATTGCCCGTTGAATAAATATGTTAGATTATCAGTTGTTATGTGTATCTCAATATGATCATTTTGCCAACTATCTATAATTGCTTTTGATTTTGTTTTATTATTAGCAATATTATTTTTAAAATTCAAATATTCATCATTAAGAATGCTGTAAATTAATAGTTTGCCTTCACTATTGTTTTTTAATAACAAATCTATGTTTGTTCTTTTCTCATCACTATTAGCAAATCTAAAAAAGCTTACCCTATATTCATCCCTGTTTTTTAAAGGTTTTATTTCTATAGATTTCATAAGTATATTTTCATCCCAATCTTGCCCATAAATAAAAGGGTCATAATCTAACATAAGATTATCCTCTATAGTTAGACTATCCATTCTTTTTAAAATACGAGATGACACATACTCTTCTATACCTTCTCTATCTCTATATTCGCCATAATACTTTTTGTAGAATTCTGTTAAAATAACGACCCCATCTTTATTGTTAGTAATGACAGAATCTATTTGGGCAGTTGAGTTTTGAATACTATCAGTATTATTATTCGCTTCTTTACAGCTAATCAGTAATAATAATAATAATAATAATAAAGGGATGTACAAATTAAAATATTTCATTATTATTATTATTTATCTACGTTATTACCATCTGAAAACATGATAATCTTTTTCATTATAATCAGTATGAACTATGATTGAATTTTGTTTAAAATCTGAAACCCATTGACTACCTGTCCACTTGGAAACATGTCCCCATTTTCTATCACCAGTTTTATTAAAAACTACAATATCCCTCAGCTAGTGCGAGTGTGAAGCTCTTAACCGAATGAGTAAGATACAAAAGAGTAAAAGAAATAAGTGATGAAAATTATTTTATTCAAAGCTGTAACGGCACAAGAGGGGTGCTGTGTTAGCATTCCAATACTGTGTTTTTTTTGTAGCAGAAAGTTGTTTACTTCACAAAGTCTTTACTAACATAACCTTCTTTACCATTTAACTCTATCTTAACCCAACCTTTTAAAACTTCTAAAACTCTTAAAGCATCTTTTGGGTAAGCTTTTGCTATAATAGACCCGCTGGAATTAGGTACTGAACGCACATTTAAATACGGTTCTACTTGGGCGTAAAGTATTTTTTGATTAGATTTTACACAATCTTTCTTACTAGATATTTCTAATTTAGATAGTGGTTTTTTATCTAAAAATTGCTCTATTGTAATAGTGTTGTCTTGTTCACTTATTTTAAAACTTTTTTGTTTTACACCGTCCCTCTCAACATTTGGTTGGGCTATTACAAAATCACCAAGCCTAAACAAGCAGTTATTAGAAAAACCATAAATGAAAAATACAGAACCATAGTAATCATCCAATTCCATTAAAAATATATTGTCTTCTTGATTTTGATAACGCCATAAATGTAAATTACCATTATCAAAATTATCATTCAAAAAACGAGAAAAACCGACTTTATTTTCTTTAATAATCTTTAAGGAGGTTTTTTGAAGGTCAACATTAAATGAAAAATCAACTATTATATCTTGGTATATAAATTCATCATCTTTTCTATCAACATAATCTACTTGTTTGTAATGTTTTAAAACAGATTGAGCTTTATTGAAATTATGTTTAGATTCACTTTTTATGTAATCTAAAGATTTAGTTGTATTATTCTCTGAAACTTTAGGTTCTGTTTTTCTACAACTAAAATGTGAAACAATTGACAAAAACAATAAAATTGTAATTAATAATTTATTTTTCATTTTTATTCTTTTAAAGTGGATAGTTATTACTTTTTCTTGATAAGCAATTTTCTACTCGTGCCACATCTATAATCACAGAACCTGGCGCGCTTTTGTAAAGCGTGACTAATTGTTTTTCTATTTCAAATTACCATAGAGGATGTACTTTAACCGATGGGGTTTCTAGATTGTCTTTTTCATAGACCGCATAGCTACTGTTTTGCCAATCTCTTTCATGATAAACTAATTCTGAAGCCACAGGATTATAATGTATATAATTTATACGTTGTTCTATTTTTTTGCTAGTATCTAAAATTACGGGATGATACCCATCTTTCCAAACCTTATAAATAACACCTTTCTTTACACGCTTTGCTGCATAATTAAATTTAGCTAAAAGCCATTCCCTTCTACTTTCAGGAAGTTCTTTTATCTCTTTAACAAATTCCTTAGAGGTGTGTTTTTTCAAATCGCGAATAATATCCTGCAACTCGTTTTCTTGAGAACTAATAATAAGATGTATATGACTACTCATATATACGTACGCATGTACGGTTAATCCTTTGTTGGCAATACAATAATTTAGAGAATCATCTAATATTTTAAAATAGGTTGGTCGAATAAATAAATCTACCCAAATCAATTATTGTTATTGTCACAAATGTTGGAACGGTACTATCTATGACTTTATATCTCTGAGACCTTGTTTAAAGATAATAAATTTCATTGCGAATACTAAAAAAAATTAGACACACTTCACAGAAGTGCGCCAGGGTTGCGGATTTGGCGC
Source organism: Cellulophaga sp. HaHa_2_95 (assembly GCF_019278565.1). Next base: position 2,434,717 of record NZ_CP058988.1, read on the forward strand.
GCGAGGAGCTGTTTTTTATATTTTTATCTTGTGCTTCCAAATAACTTTAAGCGGATTTTAATTCACTAACCACATAGTCATTAGTTGCGAGTAGTGATCTAATACCAATCTTTTATTATATAAGTAGGTGTATCCTTATGATTAATTTGAATATTTACATCTCTATCTGTAAAACCATAGTCAGTAAATATCTCATCATCATTACCATGAGATATTAATTTTATTGATTCTTGTCCTTTTCTTATTGAATATCTATATGATAAATTATTACCATTTTCATCATATAATGAAGAAAAATTAGGACATGCACCACACATACCTTCTCCAAATACAAAAAATAAAGACTTTTCATTCTTTTTTAGAAGCTTCACTTCAAGCTGTTTCGCAATATCCCCTTTTTTAAATATTTTAACCCCATTTTCGTTCAAATGTGGCTCAATAAAAGGAATGGAAATTTCTATTTTTTTATTATTAAAAATAATCTGATGTTTTCTATAAACGATGTACTTCTCTAGGGAATTCTCTTTTTTTATAATAGGCTTTTCTTTTTTTGCTACAAAAGCACTATCCATAAAAACCTCAATATCTTCATTCGGAACAACGCAATATTTTAGAAGATTATCATTTTTACTATACTTAAAATAATTATAAAAATGAGTTTTTTTATCTTCAATATCACCTAATTTTAACTCTAACCAGTCTTCTTTACTGGCTACACTTATAATAGGGTAACTTTGCCATTCTATAGGAATTAGATGTTTTATCGTATTTTTTCTAAAACGTATTCTGTCTTCCCCCATGTCATCTTCTTTTGTTATATCACCAACGTAATCATAAGTTCCATCCTCTTTTTGATATACAGGTAAAAAAGTTTTACCGACTAAATTTTCATAATCAAAATCAGGTTCAGACTGATTTATATTTGTATCGTCAGAAATTTCAATATTCTCGTTTTTAGCTGTTTGAGCGTTATTGATACTCTTCTTGCAGCTATAAACAAATACTATAAAAATAACTATTACATAATTGCTCTTCGAATTAAACATTATTTCTTCTTATTTGTGTTAATGTATAATTTTTATACTACTCGTGCCACATCTATAATCACAGAAACTGGCGCGCTTTTGTAAAGCGTGACTAATTGTTTTCTGGATTGTCCTCTTCATAGATTGCATAGCTACTGTTTTTCCAATCTCTTTCATGATAAACTAATTCTGAAGCCACAGGATTATAATGTATACATTGTGCTATTTTTTTGCTAGTATCTAAAATTACGGGATGATACCCATCTTTCCAAACCTTATAACTAACACCTTTCTTTACACGCTTTGCTGCATAATTTAATTTAGCTAAAAGGCATTCCCTTCTACTTTCAAGAAGTTCTTTTATCTCTTTTATAAATCCCTTAGAGGTGTGTTTTTTAAAATCGCGAATAATGTCCTGTAACCCGTTTTCTTGAGAACTAGTAATAGGCTGTATATGACTACTCATATATACGTACGCATGTACGGTTAATCCTTTGTTTGCAATACAATAATTTAAAGAATCATCTAATATTCTAAAATAGGCTGGTCGAATAAATAAATCTACCCAATCAATTATTGTTAGTGCCACAAATGTAGGAACGGTATTATCTATAACTTTATATCTCTGAGACATTGTTTCAAGATAATAAATTGCATTGCAAATACTAAAGAAAATTAGACATACTTCACAGAAGTGCGCCTGGGTTGCTGATATGTCGTGCGAGGGAGAAAGTTTTTATTCTAACTCGACTAAACCATTTTCTGTTAGTTTATATTTAATTACTACTCTTTGAAGTTCTTTAGTAGGATATCGATTTTCTTCTGAACTATTTTCTTTGTCCCATATTTTGAAAATTTTATATACTTCTAACGAATCAACATCCAGCTTGAAATCTATATCATAATAACCTGAATTAAAACTGTAACCATTTACATTAATAATAGTCTCGTAAAGTTTTATATATTCTATTTTATTATTCTTAATAATAGCGAGCCTAACCATGTGCTGTTCACCATCTTTAAAATAGGATATTAGTTTATATTTAATGCCAATCGGATTACAAGTGATATCGCAAACCAAGCCTTCATCATAAAATATTTCAGCGATTTTTTTTCTATTATCTGAATTGTAATCTATAGGTTTTAATAGTTCATAGTATTTATCAGAGTTTAATTTGTTTTCTGTGATTGGGTATATATTTGAATTAGTTTTAGCTAAATGATCGATACACATTATTGAGCTACTAACTTCTTTCTTATTAAAGAAATCTTCCTCGATGTATTTGATTTGATTTATATAATTTTTCTCTTTTTCTGAAAAATTTAAAGATTCAGGGTTTAATTTATTATTAGGTTTATACCAAGTTTTAGTTTTAAAATAAGTATTTAAATCCTCATTTTTAAAAACATAACCTTTACGTGCAAAAACTTCATTTCTAAGCAAGCATAAATCTTTTTCGGTTTTTGTTTTTAATACTTCTTCTGATAAATACTCAAATGATGAAACTACTTCTAATTTTTCCGTTTGTCCTTTACAAGACAAAATAATAAATAGTAATGTAAATAATATAATTTTCTTCATTATAACTGTTTTGTGTAATTTTTAGGTCTAAAATATCCTTTCCAACCGTCGTGACCAACTAATGCTCCTCCTGTTCTGTTGTAGTATGATGTACGTGTACAATGTACCCCCTCATAACCATCATTATTCCTATTGTACTTTTCAGACTCAGAAACAGCTCCATAGCTACCAATAGCCTCTAGGATTCTAACTTTATCCCCATCAATACTATGAACTATGCCAGTATGGCCACCTTTTCTTGTGCGCCATACAAATATATCTCCTGCTTGAGGGATAAAGTCAGATTTTTCACTACCCGCGACAAGGTCTATATTATTATTCCCTAATGACTCTCTAAAATCTTCTTATGTTATCATCATTCCTGTTGAGATATGTTTAACCGTATTAGTAATGCCCAATTTATGTACGTAACGGCATACAAATTCTGAACAATATAATTTACTTAATGCATCTTTATCGAACTTAGTCCTTAAAGGTGTTGCAGTTTCTTTTATCGCTTTTATAAATTCCTTAGAGGTGTGTTATTTTAAATCGCGAATAATGTCCTGTAACCCGTTTTCTTGAGAACTAATGATAAGATGTATATGACTACTCATATATACGTACGCATGTACGGTTAATCCTTTGTTTGCAATACAATAATTTAGAGAATCATCTAATATTTTAAAATAGGTTGGTCGAATAAATAAATCTACCCAATCAATTATTGTTATTGTCACAAATGTTGGAACGGTACTATCTATGACTTTATATCTCTGAGACCTTGTTTAAAGATTATAAATTGCATTGCAAATACTAAAGAAAATTAGACATACTTCACAGAAGTGCGCCAAGGGTTGCGGGTATGTAGCGCGAGGGGGATTTTACTAACGTCATCACGACGTCGGGTTATATTATTAATATCTTACTTTGTTTTTAGAATACCTTTATTCGAAATTAGGTACTGATTAACTTCTGAAATATTATAATCACCTTCTTCATTTTCAGAAAAATACCTTAAAAAAAGATTATAATTTTCATCTATATAAAAAATCTTAGTTCTAGCATTAATACCATCATTATAATCATAATACAAATTTATCTCATCAATGATTTTATTCTTTTCAGAATCAAAAATAACTAAATCTTTTCTGTTAATTATTAATTCATTTCCATCATAATCATTAATTTTTGATACCCCTTCAAAAATCAAAATATCTTTACCTAACTTTTTAGGTAAAACCTTTACCAATTGGAAATATTCATATTCTTTTTGTGATTTTAATATACGTGAATCCTGTTCTATTATAGTATCTGACCTTGTGGGCTTATATAAAGAATTATATTTAGGAAAATCTAAAAATTTAAAAGCTACAGATGGTATACCTTTTGCACTTTCATAATATTTAAAAAGATTAGTTGCTTCAAGGTATTTATAACTTGCATTACCTTTGGTCTCATCAATGATATCTTTTTTGCCTATAGGCAAAGGAGAAATTTCGGGGTTTTGGTTAAGCGATTGTTCTTTCGTTATGTGATTTTTTTTATCAAAATCATCATTAACTTGTTTTGCTTTATTACCACAACTTAGTAGGAAAAAGCATATTAAAACCTGTACAATTGTTTTCATTCAATTAATTTTTATAGTTTGGATTTAATTTACCAGAGTGTAAGTGATTATTATGAAATTTTCCGCCGTCATCAGTATGTGTAAATTCTTTTTTCTCTTTACCTCTAAGCTGTGTGTCAAATCCATAATCATGCATTGCATTTATAAATTTTTGTTCATCAGTATCATTTAGATAACTAGTATCTATACTTTGTCCATTTATGTGTGAAACACTTGGGTTACAAGTTCCATCTTTTTCACATGCACCACCAGACTTTAATGTTAACCCAGTTTTTTCTACTAGTGCCACATCTATAATCACAGAAACTGGCGCACTTTTGTAAAGCGTGACTAATTGTTTTTCTATCTCAAATTACCATAGAGGATGTACTTTAGCCGAAGGGATTTCTGGATTGTCTTCTTCATAGACTGCATAGCTACTGTTTTTCCAATCTCTTTCATGATAAACTAATTCTGAAGCCAAAGGATTATAATGTACATAATTTATACGTTGTTCTATTTTTTTGCTAGTATCTAAAATTACGGGATGATACCCATCTTTCCAAACCTTATAACTAACACCTTTCTTTACACGCTTTGCTGCATAATTTAATTTAGCTAAAAGGCATTCCCTTCTACTTTCAAGAAGTTCTTTTATCTCTTTTATAAATTCCTTATAGGTGTGTTTTTTAAAATCGCGAATAATGTCCTGTAACCCGTTTTCTTAAGAACTAGTAATAGGCTGTATATGACTACTCATATATACGTACGCATGTACGGTTAATCCTTTGTTAGTAATACAATAATTTAAAGAATCATCTAATATTTTAAAATAGGTTGGTCGAATAAATAAATCTACCCAATCAATTATTGTTATGGTCACAAATGTTGGAACGGTACTATCTATGACTTTATATCCCTGAGACATTATTTCAAGATAATAAATTGCATTGCAAGTACTAAAGAAAATTAGACACACTTCACAGAAGTGCGCCAAGGTTGCGGATATGTCGCGCGAGGGGGAAAGTTTTTATCTATGACTTTATATCTCTGAGACATTGTTTAAAGATAATAAATTGCATTGCAAATACTAAAGAAAATTAGACACACTTCACAGAAGTGCGCCAGGGTTGCGGATATGTCGCGCTAGGGGGGGTACATATTGCACCTTTTATTTTTTTCTTTTTATTTATTGCAGTAATTAGATTTATTTGGTTTGTTTTATTCTCTATTCGGAATTTTGTATCCTTTAGATTACCTTTTTTTATTAATAAAGAGAAAAGGGAAAGTACAATAGCTAATAGCACATCTTTCAGACTATTTCTATTGTCCTTCTCATGTTTCGCTTATGTCATTCTAATGAATAAAGAAGAACTTTATCCGTTTAACAATGAAAATTATGCTATCCTAAATAACTTGTATTCTACTTTTTTTGTATTGGTACAGCTATCATAGCTCTTTTAATTTGTATGGCTTACAAACCTAACAGTATAGTATCTGAATTTCTAATAAAAGAAGAAATTAGATTTAGAAGCTAAAAAAACCACAGCTTTTTAAAACTGTGGCTTTCTTATATCTTTTACCGCTTACTCGTAATCGCTACGAAGTTGCAAACTTCGCAGAGCGGGGGATAAGTTTATTTTAATACCTACTTTCAACTTCTTTTAATTTAACTTCTTTACCATTATCGATAAGTGAACTTTTAGCATAGAAATCATTAACCTTTTTATATATTTTCATCAGAGGTTTACTGGTATCTCCTGTATACTCTTCATTTCCTTCATCTCCTACATCTACATAGTAAAGTAAAACCCCATCTTTAACCCTTTCTTGCCTACATTTGTAATCATAAAATTTATCTGGATCCGTTATTTGAAAAACAATATAATCTTCCTCAAGATAATCTATAAAATAATTTATTTCTTCATTGTATTCTCCAGGATTTATTTTGTATTCAAACGCGTAATATGTAAATTTATCTTTCTGACCTTCGTTTTCTAATGGGGTAGAAATAGGTTGATCAATTAAAGAACTACTTAACTTTGATATTCTAAATTTTCCTTTTTCTAGTTCTACAACAGTGGCATAAATTATATTATCATCACTATCATAGTAACCTTTTTCATAAGAAACACTGTAAACGTTATTTTTCTCAGTATCCTCAACTTTTAAGGTTTTCAACCATTCTATAGTTGAATCTTGGGCATTTATTATATAATCATACCCTTTAGCTTTACCAATTTTATCAATTAAATCTTCTGTTAGATAAAATTCATAATCTATTGATTCTTCATTTAAAGGGTCTTCTAAATATTTAATATATTTTGTGTAAAATTCAAGAATAAAATCTTTAGGCTCTATTTTTGTTTGAGGGTTATCCTCTTTTTCTATACTAAGTGATGATGTATTATTTACTATAACATCATTGTTGTTTTTAGCACCTCCTTTGCACGATAAAAAAGAAGTTAAAAAAACAAATACAATTAAAAGTTTAAATACTCTATTTATTCCCATCTGTAAATTTTATAATTAGGTTCTGCTTTTCTGTAGGCGTCTCCTGGATAGAGAGTACTTTGGACAAAATCTGACACCCAATTTTCCCCATTCCACATAGCTATGTGTCCATGAGGTTTTTTCGCACTTAAATTTTGAATAACTGATATATCACCTATTTGGTAATTTCCATCGGGAACTTCTTTGAAGCCTTTGTGTAACAAAAACGGACCATAATCTTTTGCAGAATTAGGACGTTGATCTATTTTGGCTACACCCCATGTTTTCATTCCTCCAGCTTCTAGCGCCCATCGTACATATTTAGCACACTTCCATACTGATGTATCATTTGCTCCAGCTCTTTTATTTAGCCTTTCAATTGCTTTATTTAAATCAAGTCCTTTCTTTTTATTTTCTATTAATTCTTGTGTTTTAGGTTCTTTAATTCCAAACTTTTTTAAAAAACCAGGTTCTAAATGCAAATCAGATTGTCCAGCTAGCTCTTCGGTAAGGTATTTATTATAAGCTTCCCATTGCTTTACCCTAGCATCATGTATAGCATCTTTTATTTTTTTCGGATCCGTAAGCCCCTTAGCTGGCCCTTGTTTAGGAAACCTTCCAGGCGTAAAGCTTGCCCAGGTATATGCGGCACACTGTTCTATAGCTCTTGTAACAAAACCGTTTAACAAATACTCTAACAGTTTGGCTGATTTTGATTGATGTAATAATATGGCAATACAATATTCATCTTGAGATTTAGGAGAAAAATCCTTAATCTCATATGTTTTTGCATAGTTTTTGTTTTCGTTTCTATCTCCTGTTTTGTAGTATTTACCATCTTTCTTTTTTACTACCCAACCATTATATTCCCACCAAAGAAATTGCATTATTTGGTATGATCCAGCGGCTGAACTATATATTTTAGTGCCATCTGCTTTGGTATACCATTCTTGAGGGTCTTCAGGGTGTTTGCTCATATCAGAGAATTGCTTACCACCAAATAATGTAGTATATCCATTTTCACCAGGAATACCTTCAAATTGTTTAATCACTCTTAAGAACGCTCTAATTTTGGCTTCAGAATTATTATCAGCACCCCCCATACCATAAATAAGTTTCATATGATTTACAAAAGCAATAGGGTGGAAGTGATATACATGATTTGTATCTGGCATTAATCGTTCTGGTGCTTTTACTTGCTCCTCTACTGGTGTTTCTATTGGTTCTACAGTTTCAACTGGGTCAGGTGTTGGTGCATGAATGTCATTTTCAACAGGGTCAACAGGAGCTACATTCAAGATCGGATCATTGGCAGTAGTAAGTTTGTATGGATAATCTATTATACCTAAGGCTTTCAATTCTAAAGCTACTTGCTCAGGTCTCTCTTTGATTTCGGGTTCTGGCTCTGGGGGGGTGTATACTTTTGTTTTTAATTCTTCCCAAAACATCATTTTTTCTACCTGCTCTTCTAAGCCCTGTAATTTTTGTTTCTTTAAATCTTTTAATTCACCTTCAACACTTGGGTCTTCTAAACTAATATAATAATCGTAAATTTTACTAACCTCATCACTTATTTGTTTTGGTGTATATGCCCATTCTAGAGTGTGCTTGCATACCATTTTTGCAATAGCTTCTTGCGTCTCTAATGTAGCATATGCCAATTTTAGTTCACCTATATCAATTAAATCTTTATTCTTATTCTTAGTTACGTCTAATTTACTCCAAAGTTTTGATATAAATAAACTATCAGTCCTTATGAAATTATGTAGTCCTTTTATATCGTATATATATTCATTACCCGCATCAAAAGTTTTGAAACCAAATTTATCCCAGTTATAGGCGCTAAAAGCATTTTTTGCTAAATCTGTAGGTTTTTTAATCCATCCCTTTTGTGTGAATGGTTTTTCACCTACTAAGTGAATACATTCTACTTGTATGTAATCTTTTATATTTCGGTTTTTAAATTTACGTAAATCAATGATTGAATCATGGCATAGCTCTTCATCGACGTCATTTTTATTTTTAGGTATCACTAAGTAAGCTTCACAAATCTGCTTGGTTAATTTGGTTTTATCACCTTTGGCAACAGTTACAATGTGCCTTTCTAGTTCTGTGGTCACTTCTTTAAATAACTTGTCGCTTGAGAAATAGTCCATAATAGTATCTGAATTAGAAACAGTAATAGGCACCTTCATTACAACGGTATGCTTTTCTACCTTTTTTACAGGGCAAATATCTTTTACATGTACCCAGAATTCTTTTCCTGCTTCTTTGGGTACGAATTTAAGTTCTCTAGTTAAATCACCTGTTTTTGGTTTAATATCGTATACAAGCACACTTTCATTTTCAACTAATAATCCATCAAATTTTTGATTGACACAGAAGAAATTTAAAATATGATATCCTCTAGTACTATTGTAACCTTTATATATTCCTTTATCATAATCTGAAGTATAAATATTACCTTCAACTACTACTGTTCTTACTATCTTGTCTACAACTTTTATCTTTGCAAAACTTCCTCTTATTTCGAGAATTTTAACTGGTAAATTTTGCTGTAAATCTACAGTTGTTTTTATCGATTTTAAAAGTTTTGTACCAGCGGATAATTTATAGAAATGTTTATCATTTATTCCTGCTTCAAAAAGTTTATCGTTACCGTCAACTTCAAATTTATTTTTAATAAAATCTTCAACCCCTTCAGTCATAAAAACATCTAACTGACAGGCATTATATCCAACGCTAGAATCACTTTCTAGTAAACCTGCGTAACCTATATGGGTATTAGCTTTTATAGGAATATTGCAAGCAACAATTTCATTTTTTGTAAATTTAGATTCATCCAAACAATTTTTCGTTTCAAAATTGGTTTTATGTGAATAACCAGAATAATTTTCTATTCTATACCATATTCCATTTTTAACTTTAATAATTTCTTCTATATTAACCGTTTCTCCAAAAGGAATTATAGCTGTTATTGTACCGCCAGACGTGGCATTTCTAACTCTTGCTCCTAGTTTAGACTTTTTTTGATCTTCTGTTAGTCCTGATTTATCTTCCCATTTCTCTTCGTTTACTTGAGATATTATTTGGTAGCTAGAACCCAAATCCTTTATGTCAGTACTAGCTGTAGAAATAAATAAATCATTATATTCTGTAGCATCATCATCAATATATTTGATGCGTACAAATTCTTCTTTTTTATGATTGTAAGCTTTTTCTTCCTTGCCATCCTCGTTGAAGTATTTAGTGACAATTTTTCCTTTGGGTATTACAATTTTAGTATTACCCACTATTGTAGTACCATTTAAACCTTTTCTAGTTATAGGCTTACCAAAGCCTTCTTTCAATTTTACTGTTGTTTGCTTCTGACCTAAAAACTCTGGAAAATCTAGTTTGTCATTATCTATATGATTGATTGGTTTAAGATGATTATATAGACTATAAAAAGTTACAAGTTTTTTTTCGCCATTACCTGTTTGCTCTTCTGTTTCTTCTTCAGGGCGCTCAATAGTTAACTCAAGATCATGTTGAATTAAAATAAAACTATTTGAATATTTATATCCTTTGACAGTTATAGCTTCGTTATCTCCTTCTTCTGCCGTTCTACTTTTTGTTTTAGTTAGCTCCTCATATTCTTCATTAAGTCTGTAAGCAATAATTTTTCCATCAGCAATAGCGTGTATTTTATTGTTTTTCCCTTCTAGGTGCACCCCACCATGCCATGTGTTATATGCACTCATTAAGTACTTGCCATACGTATTCTCAAATCTTAATTGTTCCTTTTTATCATCTGGATAGCTTGTATTCATAACAACTAATTATAAGCTTATACTAAAATTACCTAATACACCGTGTTTCTTTGCCTCTTCTTTTAACTTCTCTTGATTAGTTATGGCCCCTTGATTAGCCTCTAATTGTCTGTTTGCCAATGTTATTTGAGGAAAAGGTATTTTGTTGAGTTCTAAAGTAGTGGATGGTGTAAGAGTTGCACTCCCAATAATTACGTTAGGTTCACCCACAGTAATTACGCCACCATGAGCTGTCATATCTCCTTGGCAAGCTACAGGTACGCCATTGAAAAATACGTTAGGTGCACCTTGCGCGATCATATCGGGAGGTCCAACACAAGTACATATATCTCCAATTAATGCTGCTGGTTTATTATTTACGAGGATGTTAATTGCTCCCGGTCCTATGACCGGTCCACCTACATGAGGTTTGGGTCCATCGCTCATGGGGCAAACATGCATACTTCCTTGTGTTGCTATTGGTCCTGGCATACTTCTAAGTTATTATACAATATCTATTTTACCACTAGCACCTTTTAATATAGTCATTTGACCTTGTACTGTGGTTTGTTGTCCTTTAATGTCCGCCGCTATTTGGCCTTCTGCACTAACATTTTGACCTATAATGCTTGCATCTGTTGTGGCCTGAATAGTTACGCTAGCATCACTACTAATAGTTGTATCGCCTTCAGCCTGTAAAATAGTAGCTCCTTGAGATTGTGAAGTGATATCTCCCTCTGCTACTGTAGCAATGTTTCCTTGAGCTTGAATATCTATATTTTCTTCAGCTATCATTTTTATATTTTTTGCTTGAAATTCTATGTTTTCAGTAGCGGTTATATATAATGATTTGGCTTGGGTATCAAACGTAATTATGCTTCCTTCATGATCATAAATATTTATTTTTTCTTCACCGTCGGTATCATTTAATTCTATAGTATGCCCACTGCGAGTACGGATTGTTTTCAAGTTATTATCCGCATCCGCCATACCACTTTTGGCACTGCTATTGAAACCAGCACTCAATACATAAGGTTTTTCAGGGTTGTTGTTTTCAAAACCTACGAGCACTTCTTCGTTTAGTTCAGGAATAAAGTAAAAGCCTTTACCGTTACCGCCATAAGGGGTATTCATTTTTATCCATGGGGTAGAGGTGCCCATTCTGCGTTGCCAACCGAACTGTACTTTTATACGGCCTAATCCATCAGGGTCATTGTTATCTAATACAACACCACGTTGTTCTTCTGCAGAAGGAGTAGCAAATACTGCACTGTAATGTGGGTGTTCTGTGCCTTCGGGTACCCCTTCAAAATGATTCTCATAGTTACCACTATGATCAAAACGGTGTGCTACTTTGGTAATCATATAGGATCCAAAAGCATCTCTACGCGTTTTGTCAGAAAAACTAACGCCTTCAATAGTTAAATTATCGCCCACACGCAAACCTACAATTTCTGAAGATCCGTTGGCAATAATCATATTTGCCGCTTTAGATAAGGTATCAACTTTTGCTACATGGTCTAAACCTTGCTGTCCGCTATATTCATTTTGGTTGTGATTCCAGGAGTAATTTTCTTTCTTGGCAAATAAACCTTCTGATTCTCTTTTTACATGCCCAGCATACATATGTCCGCTTTGCGCACTGTAAGAAGTGGAAACCGATTCTAATTCGCTATCATTGATCCAATCTTTAGAGGTAAAGCCACTATTTTGGGACTGTAGGGTAGTGGAGAGGCCAAAGGTTTGAATATCCTGACCATATACGCCGCTAAATTGTTTATCTCCTGTACGTCCTACGCAAAAGGTTCTCCCATTATCATACATCCATACGCCATAACGTGCACACATACGTTGTAAGAAAGAAAAGTCGGATTCGTTGTATTGTACGGTATAGGGCAAACGGATGTTAGTTCCACTTCCTATCTCCATTTTAAGAAGGTCAGTGGAATGTCCATTAAAGGTATCACTCACTACTTGGCTAAAAGAAGACCCTTCTTCATAGCTAAAACATTGTACAGAACGGGAGAGTAAAATACTAGCTCCTTGCCCAGAGAGTACTATAGCACCAGAAGCACCGATGCCTTTTTGTAAGGCTACCGAAGTAATGATTCCCACATATTCTAATTCGCCATCATTAACGCCTATAGATATTTTTTTACCTGAATAATTAATAGAATTATTCATTAGTGTACCGCCGTACCCTTCGGTAGCATTGGTTTGAAAAACCACACTAAAAGAGCTGTGGGTACCCATGGATTGTTCTATAGAAACCTTATAACCAGATTTAGGAAGAAAACGTTCTCCATCGATAATAAGCACTGGGGTAATCATTTTAGGCATGGCGGTAGTTATTTAAAGGAGGTTAAAATAGACACAATCCCTGAGGTGAACAAAAAATACCGCTGTATTTCGATGAATTACCGTATTGATTGTAGACTATCATCTATAATTTTTAATCCTAAAATATAGGTGTAACCCGTAAATACCAAGAAAATAAGAGTGTTTAAGGTACTTTTCTTAGCAAGGAGAGATGGGCAATTAGAAAAGCATAGAAACAAAAAAGAGGGCTTTCTAGCCCTCTTTTTTATTGCATTTTTAAAGAAATTTATTCTTCACCAGTTCTAGGTTCAAAATCTGTTTCTGTTTCAGAAGCTAAAACATCTGCTAACTCTAAATCATCATTAAGTTCTGCTACTTCTGGTACAGAAGCCTTTACTTCATTGAATCTCTTAATACGTTCCATATCATCTTCTTCTCCAGAGAAATAAGGGAAGACATCCATAATAGGCGATTCTGTAATCGCAGGGATTGAATATTCTCCCATAGTACCTTTCATGACCGAAACCGTATTATCGTAAGCTTCTTTTACATCATTTGCTTGTATCAATAAATACATATTGGTTTTACGCTCTTTACCACTCTCTTCATCAAAAGCAATTAAAGAAACTTTTGATTTAAACCAACGGTCAGAATTCTCAAAAGGATGTATTTCAGAATAGTTTGCTACTTTAATATTGGTAATTTTTATATCATCACTATCACTAAGGTAAGCAGCCATTTCTTCCGTAATTCTGCTTTCTGCTTCGGTATACGAAATAGCATCTACCAAATAAGGTTCTGATGCTACTTTTTGCATTCCACTAGCTTCATCTAGCTTTCTATATTTTATTTTACACTCGTACCATGTTGCACTCATAATGTTATTGTTTTGGGGTGGCAAATATAGGGGTTCTCTTAGGTATGATTTCCATAAATGAAAGAATAGATATTCACAATTTTAAAATTGAAAAGGTATTGTATTTATTTTGAGGACATTGAGGGCAAATTCTGAAAAGTCAAATGCTAAAGTTTTCTAAATAGATTAAACTATCTGTTATGCATACGGTCAAAGATGTATAAACCCTAAAACAATAATCATTATGATAAATAATAGCAGAACATTCGCTTTGATAGGTATGGCTTTAATTGCATTTTCATTTTCTGGACATGCACAAGCACGCAGTACAAAATCAAAATCTAAAACTGTAGTGGTAAAAACTAGCACACGTTCTCGTGTGGTACCACGTAAGACTGTAGTATATAAGACGCCTAAAAAGAAGGTTACCACCTATAGATCAGTACCTACGAATGCTAAGGAAATAAAGCATAACAATCAAAACTATTACTACACTAACAATAAATATTATAGAAATTATAATGGCCGCTATATCGCTGTAGCTCCAAGAGCAGGAGTGCGCGTGACTAATTTGCCTACAGGCTTTCGTCGTGTGAAATTCGGAACTAGAAATTACTATAATTATGATGGTGTTTTCTATATTCAAATTCAAAATGAATATGAAGTAGTGGCTCCAGAAGTAGGAACAATAGTTTATGAATTACCTGACGGTGCAGAAAGGGTAGAAATAGATGGAAGTATTCTTTATGAATATAATGATGTGTTGTATGAGAAAATACAATATGATGGAACTAGAGCTTATGAAGTGGTAGGAATGATAGAATAGGTCCTATTCTGATATTTTAGATAAAAAGGGAGCATGGATAATGCTCCCTTTTTTGGTATTTAGTAAAGACTTACTAAATAATTTCCTATATTAGTAAGCTTGTATTTTTTTAAGCAGCCTATGAAAGAAGAAATCAAAAAAGAGGCGGTAAAATTATTTAACACCCTTGGGATGTCTAATGTTTCTATGAAGCAAATAGCAGATAGCCTTTCTATTAGTGCAGGAAACCTTCAATATCATTATAAAACCAAGGCAGTTTTGTTGGCAAATATCTATGATGATATGTTTGAAGAAACAAAGAATAATATCCTTCCGGAAAATGCCTACATTACGTTATTTCATTTTGAAGAAATGATGCGAAATTTTGATCGTCTCCAAGAGCATTATAATTTCTTCTTTAATGATATTGTAAACATCAATAAAACATATCCTGAAATTGCAGAACACTATAAAGTGACGAATTTAAACCGATTTGAGGAAGGAAGAAAATTAATAGATTATTATATAGAAACAGGAAGAATGCTTCCAGAGTCTGAAACAATAGATTATGATAAAACAATGCATTTAATTTGGATGTCTAGCACCTTCTGGCAGTCACAAAAATTAGTCATTACTTCAACCACTTATGAGACTAATAAATGTGCGTCTATAGAAATGCTTTGGACCTTACTTTTACCGTACCTCACAGAAAAAGGTTTGGAAGAGTATTACCAAGTTAGAAAATTTGTAGCATTACCTAAAACCAACGAATAAAGAGATGCCCCCTATGAGAAAAATAGATGCTTTATTGTCTGAGTATGGAGAGAGCCACCAGACAAAACTTAATATTACAATTCATTACATTTGTGTCCCTGCTATTTTTTTTAGTTTGATAGGCTTATTAGCAAGCATTCCAGTTTCAGAGACTGTAATTTTAGCATTCCCTGAATTTTTACAATCGTATGTGCATTTTGGTACTTTGGTGATTTTACTAGGTTTGGTTTATTATTTAAGCCTTTCTAAAACCCTTTTTGTAGGCATGCTATTGTTTTCTATTCTTGTTTTATTAGGCATAGATGTTATAAAAGTAAGTACTAGCTTGGCTTTATGGATACCTATGTTGGTTATATTTGTAGTCGCTTGGATAGCACAGTTTATAGGCCATAACCATGAAGGGAAGAAACCTTCCTTTTTAAAAGATTTACAATTTTTAATGATAGGTCCTGCTTGGACAATGAGTCATTTGTTTGAGGGATTGAAAATTAAATATTAATCTTTTTGGATGATCTTCGTAATTAGATTTCTTACGGACTGGGGTATATTGGCATCATCAAATTTAGCCTCATAATTTTCGGACCCCTCTGCTACTTTTAAATGGTATTGTTGCCCATCTCTTAAGTTTTTATTTTCAGAACGGCCAGCAGCTGTAAGGATGTCTAGAAGTTCTTTTTCTTCCGTACTAGCTACGGTGATGGTGCCTGTATACCGCTTAGGAATTCCGGTAAATCCTCCAGAAATTAACAAAGAATACTTCATATTAGAGATTTTTGTGGCAAACCAACACTCCTAAAGCTATCTTCTAAAACTGTTGTCGTCTTTTCAGAAATCTTTTCTTGGTTTGTTAAAGTATTGGATGTGGTGATCAAAACATCATATAGGTCGTTAAAAGTAGCGGTGCGCCAAAGGAATTTTAAGGTTTCAAACCATAAGAAAGCAGCATCATCAATACCTATTTCTAAACAGCATAGGTAAAAGGCCTTATTAGGAATGCCAGAATTGATATGCACTCCTTGGTTGTCTTCGGGTCCGGCATAATAGTTATCCATGTGATCTGGTTGTACATCAAAATCATTGGCGGTTCCAGGTTCTTTCATAGAGCGTAAGGCCACACCAGGAAAAGATTCTGTAACAATCGTATCGCCTATGAGCCAATTTGCATCTTCTAAAGATTGGTCTAAATATTTCTGTTTTATAACGGTACCGAATACATCAGAAAAATGTTCGTTTAATGCTCCAGATTGTCCTTGGTATTCTAAATTTGCCATAAACTGGGTGATCCCGTGGGTAAGCTCATGCGCTACAACATCAATAGCACAAGCAAATTCTTTAAAATCTTGTTGGTCACCATCGCCATAGGTCATTTCATCACCATCCCAAAAAGCATTATTATAGTTCTCACCATAGTGTACATTAGAAACTAAATTCATCCCTTCTCCATTAACGGAATTAAGATTAAATGTAGTTTTAAAGTAGTCTCGTACAAACCCAGATGTTTCGTACGCATTATTTATGGTTTCATCACTAGTAGCAGCATCTCCTTCACTACGGCTCAAAGAAACACGTTGCTGAAACCTATTCTCACAGTCATAAATAAGCCTTTCTCCTTTCGCAATTCTTAGTTCTTGTTGTAACAAGCCGTTTAAAAGTGTATTCCTTTTTTCTAAAATACGGCGGGTATCATTCAAGGTTTTTTTACAACTCTTACTACCGCGCTTGGCTAAGGCAGCTAATATATGTTCTGGAACAATATGACAATGATGTTTTGTACACATAAGTATCGATTTTAGGGAATTATAATTTCTAATATACGAGCATTTATACTATAAACAACAATAGATTATGTTAAGCTTATGAAATTTTGAAGTACTGTTAATATTTATAAAGATGTATTGGACGGGTTTACTGATTAATAGAAGCCTTTCACTGAAAAGCTTTAAAAGCTAAGCAATAAAGTGGCAAATTAGCCTACTGTTTAACACAATAACTCAATAGTATGAAAAAATTAAGCACCTTATTTATTTTACTAGTTTGTTTCTCCTTATTTAATGCATGTTCAGAAGATGATATAACGACCACCACAGAAGAAACGGTAGATACAACCGATACTTCTAGTGATGATGCTTATGTAGAAACGTACTCAGATACAGATTTTGATACGGTAGATTGGACGGATGCTACGCATAGTAAATCTGCAGATCCTGATATGGAAGAAATTTTTGAAGATGAAGCGGTTAAACGTTTAGATATTGTTATTACTGCCGAACGTTGGCAGGCGATGTTAGATGATATGACATCTTTGTATGGCGATTTCGGGACGAGCACTTCTGGTGGTGGGCCCGGTGGTGGGGGATTGGTAGAGACCGATGAAGACCCCATTTTTGTTCCAGCAGAAGTATTTTATGAGGACAAAGAATGGTATAAAGTAGGGGTTCGTTTTAAAGGAAATTCTAGCTTACAGTCTACCTGGTCTAGTGGTAATTTAAAACTTTCTTTTAAGCTAGATTTTGATGAATTTGAAGATGAATATCCGCAGATAGATAATCAACGTTTTTATGGTTTTAAAAAACTAAGTCTTAAAAATAATTACAATGATAAATCGATGCTTCGCGAGAAAGTAGCTACAGATATTTTTAGAGACTTTGGCGTGGCCAGTTCTCATGCTGGTTTTTACACGGTGTATGTAGATCATGGAGACGGACCTGTTTATTTTGGGGTTTATACCTTAGTAGAAGAGGTAGATGATACGGTAATAGATACACAGTTTTCAGATAATGATGGTAATTTATATAAGCCAGATGGCGATGGTGCTTCATTTACGGAAGGAAGCTTTTCTGAAAGTGTCTTTGTAAAGAAAACAAATGAAGATGAGGCCGATTATTCAGATATAGAAAGTGTTTTTGCGGTTTTGCATGCAGAGACGAGAACTACAGATCCTGCAGCCTGGCGAGAAAGTTTAGAACGTATATTTGATACGCATACGTTTTTGAAGTATTTGGCAGTAAATACGGTGATTCAAAACTGGGATACGTATGGTAGGATGACGCACAATTACTTTTTGTATAATAATCCAGATACCGCCGTATTATCATGGATTCCTTGGGATAATAATGAAGCCTTACAAACAGGGAATATGCAAGGCTCTTTGGCTTTAGATTTTTCTGATTTAAATGCTACAGAATGGCCGCTTATAGGGTATCTGTATCAAGATGAAGTGTATCAAGAGCAGTATGATGGGTATGTCCAAGATGTGGTGAATACCGTATTTAATGCTTCATTAATGCAGCCTAAATATGCCACATATGCTACCTTGATCGCACCGTATGCTACGGCAGAAGTTTCAGGCTATACCTTCTTAAATTCAAGCTCCGATTTTCAAGCAGCCATTAGCGAACTTAATGTGCATGTAGAAGCGCGTGTTAGTGCCGTTTCTAGTTACTTGGAATAACGCTTAATTTTCAGAATTAAAAAGCCTGCTTTCTTTTTAAAAGGCAGGCTTTAATAGTTGCAGGTGTTAGGTTACTTAGTAGTGGTTCGTTTTATGATTGTTTCATAACCATTCTGGGAAAATTTTAATCCGTCATCTGAATCTTCTAAGCGCTCTAGTGTAGCGCCTACAGTGGTATCAAACAATGTGGTTTCGTTTTTTTGAATTAATTCGCTTTTCACTCCTTGTGCTTCTGCTAGTAAATAAAGTTTATTGTCTTCCTCAATAATTTCTAAAACTAACTTTGCTTCTTCCAGATGATATGTTCCTATAAAGTCTCTAAATTGACTAACATCAAGAGCTAATGTGTTTTTTATAGTTTTGTTAGTCAAATATGCATCCAAATCATCCACAAGGACTTTTTGAAAAGGGAGTGTTCTTGAGTTGGTAAAAGCAAGGTATAGGGTTTTGGTAACGGGATTATATTCATTTCGAAAAGCATACCCAATATTATTACCGCCATGACCGTAGGAAATGATATCTTGATTAGATGATTTCATGAGTCCCAATCCATAGTGCTCACTACCTTTGGTCATCATCAGTTGTACGGTTTCTTTCTTAAGAAGTTTTTCAGTCTCAAAAAGTGCGGTATAAAATACTTCCATATCGGTTAAGGTAGAAGCAATACTACCTGCGGCATATGCGATATTAGCAAAATAACGGAAGTCTAAATATTTAGATACATTCTTATCTTCATGTCTTGGTTGTGCTAAATTCGGTATATTTTTGTGTAAATAAGGATAGGTGTTGTGTAGTTGTAAAGGCTCTATGATGCGCTCTTGAACAAGATCAAAATAACGTCGGTCTGTCACTTTTTCTAGTACTTTTCCTAAAAGAATATAATTAGAGTTACAATAGGAAAATTTACCACGTTCTTTTGGGTGGTGTGCCTCTAGTTGATTTAGTAGGGAAGTGTCATAGAGTGAATCATTTTTACCAAAATAAATAGTTAGAATATTTTTACCTATGATTTCATCCAATCCACTTTCATGAGTCAAAAGTTCTTCTAGCGTCAAAGTACCAGGGACATTATTGATAGGGGTCAAAAATTGATTAATACTATCGGTTAAAGCTAAATTACCTTTCTCCATTTCCTGTAGAATTAATAAGGCCGTAAAGGTTTTAGTTGCGCTACCAATGTTAAATACACTGGTTTTGGTGAGATGATGTGCCCCCATACTTATGGTTTCTATTTGCCCTTCTTTTTTTGTGAGTATTGCAAGTCCCTGCTGTTTTTCTAGAAGAGAAGAATCATATTTTAATTTGATGGTGTTAAGTGATACATCTTGAGCAGAACTGATAAAAGCAAAAGACATTAAAATAAATAGCATTAAAGTTGATTGAAGTGTTTTCATGAGATATTGTTTTTTAATTATACTTCAAAACTCTTCTTTATAGCTTCTGAACCCTAATAAGAATGATGAACGGATAGTGGTTCATGACAAGCAGAATTTTTACGTTGATCCTTATTTTGAAAGCGTTTGGAGTATATTTTAAGACATACGTCATTAATTAACCGCTATTTTTAGCGTAAAAAGTATCTTTAGACTACAATTATAAAGGTGAAGGATGATAAAGTTTGATAGCTTAACGGAAAATAAATTGCTACAGAACATATTGGTATGGCTTTTTTTGTTTTTAATCTTAATGGGGGTTGTAGTCACCGATGATAAACTAACCACAGTTTTTTTTATCCTCTGTATTTTTGCGGCCGCAGTGTATATAAACAACTTATTGATTTTGCCTTATTTCAATAAAAATAGGATAATTTTTCTCCTTTTATTTATTTTGAACAGTTCATTTTTTACGGGTGTAATGGTTTATTTTTTAATAAAATATTCCAAAAAAATTTTTGAGTGGTCTGTATTTATAAACCTTTACGGTCTATTGGTATTGGTTTTAGCTTTTGGAATAGCGCTAAAAATGGCAAGAGATAGTATCAATAGGAAACACACAGAGCGCGAGGCGGAACTTATGTTACTTAAAGCGCAGTTAAATCCCCATTTTTTATTCAATACTTTAAATAATTTATACGGACTTTCTGTATTGAAGTCAGACAAGCTGCCAGAATTGATGCTAAAACTGTCAGACTTATTACGGTATAGTTTGTATGATACAAAAGACGCTTTTGTACCGCTTGTTAAAGAAATTACCTATTTAGAAAATTATATTGCATTGGAAAAAATTCGACTAGAAAATCAGGCAAATATCACTTTTCATTTAGACGGAGTGATTTCAGTAGAAAAAATTGCACCTATGTTGTGTATTATATTTGTTGAAAATGCCTTTAAACATTTAGGTAATTCGGATAAAATTAAGAGCAGAGTATTAGTTAGTTTAAAGCTGAGGGCAGATAAGCTTATATTTTCTTGTGAAAACTCAACTGATGAACTAGCATTAGATACTCAAAAATTAGTTCAAGATGAAAAAAATAGCGGAATAGGATTAAAAAATGTTGAAAAACGTTTAGTATTACTGTATCCGGATAAACACAGTCTAGTAATTTCAAAAAATGAAGGACTTTTTATCGTAACACTAACCTTAGACCTTAATTAATGATGTTACAGTGTATTATTGCAGATGATGAGCCCATTGCTCGTCAAATTATAGAGACTTATATACAACAAATACCCAATTTATCACTAGTAGCATCCTGTAAAGATGCCTTTGAAGTAATGCAAGTATTAGCAGAGCAACATGTAGATATTTTGTTTTTGGATATTAACATGCCAAAACTCTCAGGATTAAGTCTTTTAAAAACCTTACAGGTTAAACCCTCAGTAATTCTAACCACAGCTTATTCTGAATATGCATTAGAGGGGTTTGAATTAGCCGTTACAGACTATCTTTTAAAACCATTTTCGCTTGAACGTTTTATCCAAGCAACACAAAAGGTGCAGCAGAAGACAATAGGCACCAGTCCAATGATTGCTATTGAAGAAAAAGAAGAGGCTCAGACTATTTTTGTCAAGAGCGATAAGCAGATTATTAAAATTAATTTTGACGAGATAGCATATATTGAAGCCTATGGCAATTATATTAAAATTTTCACCACGAAAATGATACTCACACCACAAACCTTAACCGAATTTTTGACCAAATTACCGCAACAATTTGTTCGGATTCATAAGTCTTTTGTTGTCAATTTTGAAAAGATTAAGGTGATTGAAGGAAACTTAATACACTTAAATGAAACCGTAAAATTACCTATTGGAAAATCATTTAAAAAAGATGTTTTAGAACGTATACAATTAAGCTAGCACTATAAGTTAGTTTTATTTTTTATAGTAAGTGTAAGGCTTTAGGCTTCAGAAGAACTAAACTGCTTATATTATATCTAGTGATAGTTTGCGTTTTATGCCTATTTTTACTTTTACCACCGAACTCCTGTGAACCATGAATGAAGATATTCTTTTTGAAGCTATTGTATTTCTAGTAGGGGCTATTATATGTGTGCCCATTGCAAAAAAATTAGGCTTAAGCTCTGTTTTAGGTTATTTACTGGCGGGTGTTTTAATAGGACCCTATCTTTTAGGTTTTATAGGAGAAGAAGGCGATGATATTCTTCACTTTGCAGAATTTGGTGTAGTGATGATGCTCTTTTTAATAGGACTAGAGATAGATGCTAAGAGTTTCTGGAAAATGAGAAAAACCATAGTTGGGATGGGCGGAACCCAAGTGGCTTTAACGAGCCTTATTTCGTTTGCAATTCTAATGGGCTTTGGCGTTTCATGGCAAGTATCTTTAACCTGTGCTATGGCCATCTCCATGTCTTCTACAGCCATCACCTTGCAAACTATAAGTGAGAAGAATCTTATGAATACCACCTATGGCGCTTCCTCGTTTGCTATTTTGCTTTTTCAAGATATTATAGTGATTGTAATGTTAGGGGTTTTACCGTTACTATCTACTGTAGATGCCTCGAAATTAGAGGGTGAGGGGAGTACTAATATTCTTGAGACTTTACCGCTGGGCTGGCAAGCCTTAGCTACTATAAGTTCTATTGTGTTAATTGTCATTTCCGGGCGTTACCTTATTATTCCAATGCTACGTTTAGTGGCCATTTCAAAAGTACGTGAGTTACTTACGGCATCGGCCTTGCTCATTGTTTTAGCTATTACATTTCTGATGGAGTTTGTAGGGTTGAGTCCGGCTTTAGGAGCCTTTTTAGGGGGTGTGGTATTGGCTACGAGCGAGTTTAAACATGAACTAGAAAGTACACTAGAGCCTTTCAAAGGATTACTTTTAGGCTTATTTTTTATAACTGTAGGGACTACCGTAAATTTTGTAGTCATAGCTGATAATCCTTTGGTAATATGCGGTTTAGTATTGGGTGTAATTTTAGTGAAAGGACTGGTGTTGTATGTTGTAGCCACGCTATTTAAATTAAAAATAAATCAGAAATTTCTTTTGGCAGTAGGGTTGGCTCAAATAGGAGAATTTGCTTTTGTAATGCTCTCATTTGCATTGCAGTTGCGCATTTTAGATCAAAGACAATTGGATATTATGTTAGTAGTAACGGCACTTACCATGGCGCTAACTCCAATAATTGGTTTATTAAATGAGAAGTTGGTACTACCCAAGTTTGGCACTAAACAATCCGAAGAAAAACCAATGGATTCGATTGAGCGATCTGATAAAATTATATTAGTAGGTTTTGGTCATTTTGGGAGCACTATTGGACGGTTTCTGAGAGCTCATGGCGTAAAAACTACTATTCTTGACCAAGATTCTAGTCGCGTAGATTTTTTGAGAAAAATGGGTTTTGAGGTATTTTATGGTGATGCTACACGCTTAGATCTCTTAGAATCTGCGGGGATCGCTAATGCAGAGATCTTAATCTGTGCTATTGATAATCCTGAGGTAACGCTTAGTCTTGTCAAAAAAATCAAAGAAAAATATCCACATATAAAACTTATGGTTAGAGCAAGAAATAGATATGATGCCTATGAGTTACTTAATATCGGGGTAGATCGTATTTATAGAGAATCGCTAGATACTTCTATAAAATTAGCAAGTGATGTTTTGCATCACGTAGGTTTTGATATAGATGCTACTAAAGAGCAGGCCAGCAAATTTATTCGTTTGGATGAAGAAAGTATGCGAAGATTAGCGGGAGCTCCCAAAACTGAAAAAGAATATATTTTCAAGGCTAGAATGGAAATCGAGCAACAAGAAAAATTGCTAGAAGACGACCAAAAATTAGGGAGCAGTCAGCTTAATAATTAAAGTCAATAACAATTTAAAGAGCTAATGGTCTTTTCAATTTTCTTTGTATAAAAATCCTAGACACTACAAAATGGGATTTATTTTTTTTGATAAAATTTAGGAAGTAAGGCTGAAATTCTCTATTAAATGCAGTATTTCATCGATGAAATGCGTTAATTTTCTATTTCATTTATTTTTTCATGTTCAGTTTATGTCTAGTCGTCTTTTATAAGGGGTTCGGGTTTAAATAGTATCATTGAGGCTAATAATGATGTTTTAGCATTTTATCTAAGTGTTTTTTGCGATAACATCAAAATAATATAATTAATAACCTCAAAAATTTAATTAAATGAAAAAAATCAACTTACTTATTTTAGTAACGTTCTTTCAAATGGTATTAGGCTACGGTCAATATGATTGGGACGGTGTTGCAGTACCTGCCAATGCAGGTTCAGGAAAAGAATGGCAATTACAGACCGATGCCAGTGATGATTTTAATTACAACTTTGCGCCAACCAATTCAGTATCAGATTTTGGACCAGGAAACCAGAGTAAATGGTATAACAAATTTCACAACCAAGCGAATGGACAACCGAATAACTGGACAGGTCCGGGGGCCACAGAGTGGAGGCAAGACCACGTAGCAGTTTCTGGAGGGAATTTAAATATTTGGGCTTCAAGAATACCGGGTGCTACCAAGACATTTGAGGGTTCTAACAAAACTCCAATATCCAGACCCGAAACAAGGGCAGGATGTATTACCAGTAAAACACGTGTTATTTACCCCGTATTTGTTGAAGGAAGAATCCGTGTAATGAATTCTTCTTTAGCTTCTGATATTTGGCTACTGAGTCCCGATGATACGCAAGAGATTGATATTATAGAGTGTTATGGAGGCCCAGGAGAGGACAATAGAAATAGTTTTTTCTCTTCTAAAATTCACTTAAGCCATCATGTATTTATTAGACCACCAAATTTTAAGGATTATCAACCTGCAGATTTAAATAGCTGGTGGAAAAAAGATGGTGTTACCCAATGGGGTGGTAGAGTTGTGCGTATCGGAGTCAACTGGGTATCTCCAACGCGACTTGAATATTTCGTAGATGGGCAGATGGTACGTGTGTTAGATAATGATGCTGTACAAACGCGTTTGGGTGATGGTACTTGGCAGTATACGTACCCTGCGGGTGTAACGGGTACCGGAATAAATGGTGCGTTAATTCGTGAAAATGGGTATCAAAAAATGACTGTAGCATCAAGTTTGGCAGATGCAAAAAACAAATCGAATATTAGCGTTATTGATCCTTTCAATTATTTGAATAACGGTAGAAAGTTCACGAAAGAGATGGATATTATTATCAATGTAGAAGATCAAAGTTGGCAAGCAGAAGCGAATAGATCTCCAAATGCATCAGAGATAACTAATTTTCAGAATAATAATTTATTAGTTGATTGGATACGGGTTTACAAGCCTGTAAGTGTTTCTGGTAATTCTAATACAGGGGTTAGTTCTGGGAACTATGATTTTGGTTCCACAACTTCAGGTCTTTTTAATGGTTATACCAGAGTTTCTTATGGTATTAATGACAACGTATGGACCAACAAAAATGGTATGAACTATGCAGATAGAGGAGGCAATACTGGAACTAATGCCTTGAATAGAGATTTTGCGTATGATCAAAATAATACAAGAACCCTTCGGTTTCCAGTGTCAAACGGAACCTATTCTATTTCTGCAACTTTTGGAGATTATTTAAGTGCTCGTGTAAATAATTCTATTAGAGCAGGTGGTCAAACAGCAACGGTTACCACTAAAAAAGCGGAATATAAAAATGCAAACTTAAATAATGTGGTAGTTACGAATGGACTGTTAGAAGTAGAGGTGTTCGCTTCTGCCAATCAGAGTTGGGCATTAAACAGAATTACATTTTTGAAAAGTGCAGCAAACCTGAGAGCATCTACTACGCTTGCAGCGGCTACTGAGACTGTTGAACCAGAGACTTTACAAATTTATCCAAACCCGGCTTCAGATGTTATTACCATTTCAAATAAGGACTACGTTCAAGCGAGAGTGTATAATTTAAACGGGCTTACCGTCCTAAGAAAAGATGTAATTGATCAGAAATTAGATGTTTCTACCTTAGACAATGGTATTTATATTTTAGAAATTACCAAGGAAAGTGGTGAAACGGTAAAACAGAAAATTGTTATTGCAAATTAAGGCTTATACGAATATTATAAAACTATTTAAAAGTAAAAAGCACCCTTTATAGGGTGCTTTTTTATTGGCAATACATGCTCATTAATCTTTACGGATCATAATCGATTTAACATTCACAAATTCTTTCATACCGAATCCGCCATGTTCGCGACCAAAACCAGAATCTTTTACGCCTCCAAAGGGCATGGTAGGTTCTGCTGTTCCGAAGGAATTAATAAAGATCATTCCGGTGTCAAAATGTTTTTCGGCTAATTCAATCGCTTTCTTCTCATCCTTAGAGAAGATTCCACCACCAAGACCAAACCTGCTATCATTCGCAATCCGCATGGCATCTTCATTATCTTTCGCTCTAATTAAAGAAGCTACAGGTCCAAATAACTCATCGTCATAGGCAGGTTGTCCTTCCGTAACCTCATCCAATACTGTTGCCGGATAAAAGTATCCTTCGCCCTCTGGGATCTCACCTCCACAAAGTAATCTTGCACCTTTTTCAATACTCTCTTGTACTTGCTCGTGAATTTTTTCTCGCAAATCTTTGCGCGCCATAGGGCCTAATTGGGTTTCTTCCAATTTAGGATCTCCCAACTTTAAAGCTTTCATAGCAGTCACAAATTTTTCTTTGAACTCGTCATATACTTTTTCAGTGGCAATAAATCGTTTCGCGGCAATACAGGTTTCCCCGTTATTGTAAATTCTTCCCATCACACTTTTTTCAACAGCTAAATCTACATCAGCATCATCTAAAATTAGATAAGCATCATTACTTCCTAATTCTAAAACAGTTTTTTTAAGTTGTGCTCCTGCTTTTTCTCCTATTTTCTCACCAGCTACGGGACTACCCGTTAGCGTTATACCGCGAACAAGTTTATGAGATATAATCGCGTCAGATTGATCGTGGTCTATGACCAATACATTGAAGAGTCCGCTTGGTAAACCAGCAGTATCAAAGATAGATTTAAGCAATTTAGCGGTTCCTGTTACATTTGAAGCATGTTTCAATAAAATGCTATTTCCCGCCATCAAGTTGGTAATCGTATAACGAATAACCTGGTATGAAGGGTAGTTCCATGGTTGAATTCCGTAGATAATTCCTAAAGGTGCATAAGCAACAATTCCTTTCCCTCCATTTAATAAATCGCGCTCCTCACTTTTTAATATTTCTGGCGCATTCTTAGCAGAATAGTCGCATATGGCAGTACAAATATCTACCTCTTGATGACTTTGTGATAGTAATTTCCCCATCTCATCTGTCATTAGTGCTGCTAATTCTGATTTATAGTTTTGTAACTCTTTCCCAATCGCAGAAATAATTTTACCACGCTCTTCTATGGATGTAGTTTTCCACTCTAGAAACGCTTTCTGTGATTCTTGGATGCTATCTTCTACCTCGCTATCGGTCATATATTCGTAGGACGATAGGGTTTTTCCTGTTGTTGGGTTTGTAGTTTTAAATGTATTTTGTTTTGTTGTCGTAGACATACTTTTATTTTTTAAATTTAAATTCCTTTTACTTTTGCTCACTAGGAACAATATAAACGTCATTAATATTTACACGGTCTGGTTGCGTTAAAGCATAATAAATGGCATTAGCAATATCTTCCGCCTCTAATGTTTCCATCTCCAACATTTCTTTCATCATTTCTTTGACATCGTCATCTGTGATGGTGCTGGTAAGATTAGTAGCTACGGCTCCAGGTTCAATAGAGGTTATATTAATTCCATATTTTGGTGCTAATTCTTGTCGTAATCCTTCAGAGAACATTTTTACAGCGGCTTTTGTAGCACAGTATACGGCTCCTCCTGGAAAGTAACGGTGTGCAGCCATGGATGAGATATTAATGATATTTCCGCCTTTATTGGCTTTTAATTCCGGCAATACTGCGGCAACGCCGTTCAATACTCCTTTAATATTAACATCGACCATTTTATCCCACTCATCCGTTTTTAATTTTTCTACAAATGATAAAGGCATTAATCCAGCGTTATTGATGAGTCCGTTTACCGTTCCAAATTTTTCTTTGGTTTTGGTCACCACGTTTTCAAAATCTTCCATCTTGGTAACGTCTCCAGTAACTACTAAAGCTTCTCCACCGTTTTTTTCAATTTCCGTTTTCAAATCATTTAACTCATCTTCACTTCGAGCCATAAGCACCACTTTAGCTCCGTTTTCGGCCAATTTATGCGCGGTTGCTTTTCCAATTCCGCTTGATGCTCCAGTAATTATTAATATGCTATTTTCAATTTTCATAAGTTTATTTTTTTTTTGTTCCAATCAAAGGTAACGGCTAGGTGCGGGGTTCTTTGACTAGAATAAATTAAGAATTGATCGATATGCTTTTACTCCCATAAGGTTATGGGATTAAAAAGAGAAGGGAGATAAAATGGAGTATACTTGAAGTGTATTTGTTCTGTGGATGAAGCTATGGATATAAAATAAAATCCTAAGTAACCTGGTTACTGAGATGAAATAGCGTTTGGAAAAAGAAGTTTAAAATAATAAAAAGATGAATAAAATTATTTCATTTTAGGATAAAATAAATCTTGATGGTTAGCTGGCTAACCTGTACACGCCGTTCTTTTCAATAACAGATACTCGCCATTAGTTTTAAATTCTTTTATAGAGGCTCCGGAGTATCGTTTAAAGGTTTTAGAAAGGTGACTTACATCGGTAAAACCTAAATCGTCTGCTATTTGTGTTAAGGTGAAGTCTGAATTTAAGAGTCGGATTTCTACGAGCTTTAATTTTGCTTTAATGATATACTCGCGTAAAGACAGATGCACTTGCTTTTTAAAATACTCACTTACGTAAGTAGGGGACATCATGAAAACAGCTGCTAGATTGTCAACTTTCAATAATTCTGTTTTATCAATATTTTCATTGATGTAGGTAAGCATTTTTGTAATCCTATCATCTGAATTTTTTTTAGGTACTTCAAAATAAGCACCTTTTTTTATATTCCGAATTAAGATTTCTAGAATACTCGTCATAAGACTTGTAATTAAGCGAATAGATTCTGCTCCATAACTTCTAGACTCTTGAAGGATGATACTCACTAAACTTTCTAAGTGATTTCGGTCTAGGTCGTTTTTAATAATATCTCCAGGCAATTGATTGTAATTAGAAAGGATGTATGACGCTTCTTTAAACCATTCATTTCTATCAATGGCCATTTGATTTGCATTCTTGAAAAAAGAATCGGTAAACTTTAAAAAGACAAATTTGGTAAGTTTTTCGATCGTAAACGAATGACATTTTAAAGGAGGTAATAAAAATATACTGCCTTTAGTATACGGGTAATGGTTGTAATTTATACACTGTGTACCATCGCCATCAGTAATCAATACTAACTCAAAAAAATTATTTTTAACAGGGCGTTGCTTCCAACTAGTTAATTCTATTTCTTGTATTTCAAAAGGTTTATAGGCTTCTAATACTTGCATTTTACAACATACTTAATGGTAAAGCTACTTAATTTTGTTCAAAACCTCTTAAAAACACCGTATTAACCTCTGAAAATACCAAATTTACCACTCGTTATACTAATGGTACCCTTTAAATATTAGAAACCTTTGTACATAGTAGTAGGTTAATGATAATAGGTATTAGCTTCAAAGGAGTTAATATATTATTTAATTCCATTAAGTACTTATCCTTCTGTATCCGTTCTTGTTTACCTAAAAGAATGGTACTAATTTTTAAAATAAACGCTTATGTCAAGTATCACAATAATTAATCCAGCTACCGATGAAGAAGTGGCTACTTATGATAGAATAACTCAAAAAGAATCAAAAGATAAAATTGCTGTAGCCAACCGAACTTTTAGCCGTTGGAAGGGTACCACCTTTGAAGAACGATCTAATTTGATGCATAAATTAGCAGAGTTTTTAGAGGAGCACAAGGAAGAATATGCACAGCTAGCAACCAGAGAAATGGGTAAGATAATTGGCCAGTCTAGAAAGGAAATTGAAAAATGCATTTGGATTTGTAAGTATTACGCCAATCATACTAAAGAATTATTGGCGGATGAATTAGTAACTACAGAAGCTAAAAAAAGCTACGTTACTTTTCAACCAATTGGTGTAATCTTAGCGGTAATGCCTTGGAATTTTCCATTTTATCAGGTGGTTAGATTTGCTGTTCCTGCTTTAATGGCTGGTAACGTAGGGGTTCTCAAGCATGCTTCTAATGTTCAAGGTTGTGCTTTTGCGTTAGAAGATGCTTTTTTAAAATCAGGTTTTCCTGAAGGATGTTTTACTAATTTGAATTTAAGTTCTGAACATATAAAAGAGGTTATAGCAGATAAAAATATAGTTGCAGTAACGTTAACGGGTAGTGATCCTGCTGGGCGTTCTGTAGCCTCAATTGCCGGTCAAAATTTGAAGAAAACAGTCATGGAATTAGGCGGCAGCGATGCTTATATAATTTTAGATGATGCAGATTTAGAAAAAGCGGTAGAATTAGCCACTTTTGGTCGTCTACAAAACAATGGGCAAACCTGTATTGCGGCAAAGCGCTTTATCGTGTTAGAAGAGATATATGACAATTTTTTAGTTGCTTTTAAGAAGAAAATGAAAGCCGCAAAAATGGGGGCTCCTACAGATGAAGACACCTATTATGGACCTATGGCACGTAGAGATTTGAGAGATGAATTACATGAACAGGTGCAAAAAACAATTACCCAGGGTGGCCGATTAGTGCTTGGAGGTGAAATTCCTGGAGGTAAAGGTGCTTATTACCCTGCTACCATTTTGGCAGATTTAAAACCAGGTATGGAAGGTTTTGATAACGAGTTATTTGGTCCTGTTGCTTCTGTGATTAAAGCAAAAAATGATGATGAAGCTATAGCCTTGGCGAATAATTCTCAATTTGGCCTAGGTTCGGGAGTATTCACGAGTAACTTAGAGCGAGGGGAACAAATTGCCTTACAATTAGAAGCGGGTAGTAGTTTCGTAAATAAGCTAGTAGTTTCTGATCCCAGATTACCTTTTGGAGGCGTTAAAAATAGCGGTTACGGAAGAGAGCTCTCCGGATATGGAATTAGAGAATTTGTAAATACAAAAAGTGTATGGATAGCGTAAGTTTTTCGACCTAATAAATAGTGATCACATTACAAGTTATTTCCATGGATTTATTTAGTCAAACAGAACTTTTTTCAACAGATGAAGTCCGTAAAACGGAATTTGATTTACCAGGAGCGGATATTGTTTTATTTGAGAATTTTTTCAGCATAGAAGAAAGTAACAAACTGTTTAATAATTTATTAAAAAATACGCCTTGGCAACAAGAACAAATTACCATTCACGGGAAAGATGTAGATTACCCTAGATTGACCGCTTGGTTTGGAGATGTTACGAAGGATATTAAATATACGAACACGGAAAGTAAAATGCATCTGTGGACCAATGATTTACTTTTTATTAAAGAGCGAATAGAGAAGGAGGTTAATGTAACTTTTACGCGTTGCTTACTTAATTATTATAGAGATGGCAATGACAGTGTAGACTGGCATCAAGATTATAAAGGAGATCAACGAAAAAATACAATTATTGCTTCGGTCACTTTTGGAGCAACAAGACCTTTTCAACTAAAACATGCCACACGAAAGGATTTAAAACGATTAGCTATTCCGTTAACTCATGGTAGCCTACTTTTAATGCAAGGTGCTACACAAGATAATTGGAAGCATAAAGTACCAAAAACGGCAAAACAAATTCAACCTAGAATCAACTTGACTTTTAGATGGGTTGGATAAATTTTTATTGGTATTATTAAAGGATAAATCAATTTGTATGGGCTAAATATCTGTTCCAAATTCGGATAAAATCCTCTATTTAGCCGTATTTCAATAAAAACCCTCTTGAAAACCTCTATTTATACCTTCTTCTCCTTTTTTTATACATGATAAAAACTTTATTTCCTATTTACCTTTGCCATATAAATAGAATTAACCTTATTAAAATATATAAAATGAATTTACACGAAACATTAAACTGGAGATATACAACTAAGGAATACGACACCACCAAGAAAATTTCTGATGCAGATATGGCAGAAGTCAAAAACTTGTTAAGAATGAGTCCTTCAAGTGTAAACCTACAACCTTGGCATTTTATAGTTGCCGAAACTACAGAAGGTAAAGCACGCATTGCTAAGGGGACTCAAGGTTTTTTTAGTTTTAACGAGCCAAAAGTAACTAATGCTTCAGCTGTTGTTTTATTTTGTTCAAAAATTGATGCAGATGATGCCTACTACCAGCATATTGCAGATACAGAAGATAAAAATGGAAGATTCCCTAACCAAGATATTAAAAACGGATTTTTAGGTGCTGTAAGAGCTTTTACAGGTATTCATAAATACGATTTAAAAGACTTACAACACTGGATGGAAAAGCAAGTATATCTTAATATTGGGAATTTTTTACTGGGAGTTGCAAGTTTAGGAATTGATGCTACACCAATGGAAGGTATTGATGTAAAAGCTTTGGATGAAGAATTTAGTTTAAGAGAAAAAGGATATACTTCTTTAGTAGCTGTTTCTTTAGGATATAGAGCTGAATCTGATTTTAATTCAACTGAAAAAACACCAAAATCTAGATTACCAGAAAGTGAAATTTTCACGGTAATATAATAACACGAAGCTAAGATGAAAGCAATAGGATACAAAGAAAATCTTCCAATAGAAGATGTAAAATCTCTACAAGACATTGAAATAGATACTTCAAAGGTAACAGGGAGAGATATTTTAGTAGAGATCAAGGCAATATCGGTGAATCCGGTCGATTATAAAGTAAGAGCAGGGATGCCTGTAGAAGGCGATGATTGGAAAATCATTGGTTGGGATGCTACTGGGGTTATAAAAGAAGTTGGAGAAGATGTTACGCTTTTTAAAGTGGGTGACGAAGTTTGGTATGCGGGCGATTTCACAAGACAAGGAAGTTATGCGCAGTATCAAATTGTTGATGAGCGTATTGTGGGCAGGAAACCATCTAGCTTATCGTATGCGGAAGCAGCCGCATTACCGCTAACCACACTTACAGCTTATGAACTATTGTTTGATAGGTTGCAAGTTGCCAAGGATGATGCTGCTAAATCTATTTTAGTGATTGGTGCTGCTGGTGGTGTGGGTTCTATTTTGGTGCAATTAGCCAAGAAGCTTACAAAACTGAACATTATAGGAACGGCTTCTCGTCCTGAAACTACAGATTGGTTAAAAAATTTAGGAGCAGATACCGTGATCAATCACAGAAATAAATTGAGTGAAGAATTTGAGAAATACAAGTTACCAGCTCCTGATTACGTGGTGAGTTTAAATGCTACCGAGCAACATGCAGACGAGATTGTAAAAGTCATTAAACCACAAGGGAAATTTGGTTTTATAGACGATCCAAAAACGTTTAATGTGATGCCTTTTAAAAGTAAAGCTGTGTCTACACATATCGAATTTATGTTTACGCGCTCTATGTTCCAAACGGAAGATATGGTAGAACAACACAACATCTTAAATGAAGTTTCTAAATTGATAGACAACGGAACTATTAAAACCACTTTAGGAGAAAACTTTGGGATTATTAATGCAGAAAACCTTAGAAAAGCTCATGCTTTTTTAGAAACAGGAAAAGCAAAAGGTAAAATTGTTTTAGAAGGATTCTAGACTCAATGAGTCAAATAATAAGGGTATGTCACTTCGAATGAATTTTGAGGCTTGAGAAATTTGTATCGAGAAGCCTAATGAAAAAGAATTTCACTGAGACTGATGAAATATATAAATAGAAAAATGAATTTCAAATCAATTTTAGCAGCTTTAGCTGTAACTGCATTTTTCGCTAGTAATACAGCAAATGCACAGGTAAATTCAATAGATTCTGTAGCCACGTCAAAAGTGCAACATTTCAATTTTGATGAAATGGAATCGGAAACTATTGGCGAAGGTATACAGCGTAAATGGTTTCACGGTGAAAAAGGACAAATGACCATTTTTAATCTAGAAAAAGATGCACATATTCCTTGGCACAAGCATCCAAATGAGCAGATTACCTATATCATGTCCGGTAAGGTTAAAATCAAAACGATTATAGACGGAAAAGAGGAGTTTGTTATCGTTTCTGGAGGAGAGGTAATTGTGTTTCCAGAGAACATTCCCCATGAGTTTTGGGCTTTAGAAAAAAAGGTAGATTTAGATGTACACGTTCCTGTACGCCAAGATTGGTTAAGCAAAGAATTACCAGATTATTTAAAAAAGACAGAAAAAGAAAATTAGTAAGTCACTTCGATTGAATTTTGATGTACCAAAGTTGTGGTGACCAACAGGAAGGAATCTAGAAACCTTTTAAATTATAGGTTCTCGATACAAAATTCTGAAATTAGAATTTCACTCGAACTGACATTTTAACTATTAATCAATATGTGAGGTTGTCACTACGATTGTTTTTATTGAAATAGCATGGAAATAAAAATGTATCGAGAATTTAGGAATACGTTTGCCATTAGTTACAAAGCAACTTGAAACAATGTTAATAGAAAAAATATAGTTTATCAAAATGATAAAAACGATATTACTTGCATTAGCAATAGCAACAACGGCATATACAAGTGCACAAACACCAACAACGGATCCTACCAAATCTGTAAATGAGGTTGTAACGGCAGACAATGTAGAATGGGGTTGGTTAAATCCGTTACGTGGAGACAAAAGTCCGGCTGCCGGAAAACTTTGGGGAGATCGTACAAAAAATGAACCTGCAGGATTTTTAGTGAAATTTAATAAAGGGTTTTCTTCGCCTCCACATATTCATAACATTACGTATCGTGGAGTGGTGATTCAAGGTTTATTGCATAATGATGATGAAAATGCTGAAAAACAATGGTTGCCAGCAGGTTCTTATTGGCAGCAACCAGCAGGAGAAGCCCACATTACCGCTGCTGACGATAACGAGAACATGGCATTTTTAGATATTCAAGAAGGTCCATATTTAGTACAACCAACATCTGAAGCCTTTGATAATGGGGAAAGACCAATTAATGTAGACAAAACCAATATGGTTTGGCTAAATGCTAACGATATTGAATGGATTTCTGCAAAAAGTAATGTTGAAACTGCCTTTTTATGGGGAAGCCACGAGGAAAATCAATTGCGTGTTACACTTTTAAAATTACCAGCCGGTTTTAGCGGAAGCATTAAAAACCTGAGTCCAAATTTTAGAGCTGTCGTTATTTCTGGAGGAATTTCACACCAGTTTTCTAAAAAAGAAGATAAAAAGGAATTAAACGCACCATCTTATTTTGGAGCAGAAGAAAATGAAACTTCAATTATATCAGCTGAAAAGGAAACAGTACTATACATAAGAAGTAACAGTAGTTTTGAGATAAAATAACTTTGATAAACACGGTGAATTAAGCAAACATTTACGAAATTGTAAAGAATAAGGCTTATTGGGTGACCATTTCAAAAACGTACATGTAATGTTTGTAAACTATGCTGATGAAGCTTTTATAACTTACTAAATCAAAAATTATGATTGATCCTAAATATCCAGAACTTACCGATCTGCAAGTAGAGAAGCTTAAAACCTACGGTGAAATCGAATTTTATAAAGAGCCTACCGTGGTGTTGGATTTTGGTGATCAACACTACGATTTTTTCATAGTGCTTACTGGTGGAATAAGAATTATTGATCCTGATAAAAAAGATGATAGCCTTACCATACATAGAAGGCATCAATTTTCCGGTTCAAGTAGTATTCTCTCTCATAGAACGGTTGGTGTATGTGGCGAAACTTTAGAAAATACACAACTAATACGAATCAGTCCCGAAAAGCTAAAAAGCGCCATTGCCAAATTCAGTGATATTAGCGATGTACTCCTAAATACCTTTTTATTGCGGGAAGATGCATTAAAAAACAACGTTCAAGGTATAAAACTAATAGGTTCTGAACATTCTAATGAAACGTATGCTATCCGTGATTTTATGGATAAGAATGATATCTGGTACAATTTTATAGATTCTGATAAGGAGGACGGATTGGTACAGATGTTAGAAACTTTCAACTTAAAGGAATCAGATTTACCGGTATTGATCAATAGTCAGAATAAGATTTCTATTCGCCCATCGATTGATGAAATTGGAATGTGTACGGGAGTTAGGTTAGAATTAGATGATGAAATCTATGATGTTTTGGTCGTAGGCGCTGGTCCTGCCGGTTTGGCTGCTAGCGTATACGCGTCTTCAGAAGGGTTGAATGTATTGACCATTGATAGTAATTCTCCTGGTGGACAAGCTGGTAAGAGCTCTAAGATTGAAAATTACCTGGGATTTCCTACAGGTATTTCAGGTAGGGATTTAGCCAACAACGGCTACATTCAAGCTCAAAAATTTGGCTGTACTATTTCCGTTCCGCATAGAGTGGAAGGCATTGAACGTAAAGAAGGTTACTATGAAATCAACTCTAACAACACTTCTACTTTAAAAGCCAAAACGGTAATTGCTGCAACCGGCGCTGCATATAGAAGACTCCCTTTAGAGGGAATTGAAAAATTTGAAGGCTCTGGTATTTACTATAGTGCCACATCTATGCATGCCAATATGTGTAAGAATAGTGAAATCGGTATTGTTGGCGGTGGTAATTCTGCAGGACAAGCGGCATTATTTTTAGCTAGTTACGCACATAAAGTCTATATAATTATTAGAAATGAAGATATAGGTGCTAAAATGAGCGACTATTTGGTTCAGCGAATTATTGCTTGTGAAAACATTGAAGTATTGACCAATAGCAACGTGGTCAAAGTAGATGGTGACACCTATTTAGAAAAAGTTGACATCAAGCAAAAAGACACTCTTGTACCTAATGAAATTAGCTATCTTTTTACTTTCGTTGGTGCAAAACCATGTACAGAATGGCTTGATAATATCATTGATACTGATGCAAAAGGTTTTGTACATACAGGTCTTACCATTTGCGATAATGCTCTGAATAGTGAATCGGAATTTAGCCAGAGAAAGCCGTATACCTTTGAAACCAGTTTACCGGGACTCTTTGCCGTTGGTGATGTACGCTCGGGTTCTGTAAAGCGCGTAGCATCTGCCGTTGGAGAAGGCTCTATTGTTGTAAGCGATATTCATAAGTTTCTGGCGCAAGATAAATTTACTACTACCACCAATTAAACCATCTTTGTACTATGGCGCGTACTATCATTGAAAATATTGTAATTGCGAAATATGAAGAACAAACTTTTTTCGAGTTTTGTAAATACACGACCATTCGTTTTTTCGAAATTGTATATTTTGAAAAGGGAACAGGAACTATAAAAATCAATGGTAAAACCGTACCCTACGCTGCAAATAGTGTTTTTGTTTTTATACCTGATGATATTTATATCGTTAACCCTGATTCCGCCACGACTACTGTGGCTATAAAATTCTTAAAAAGCTTCTTTAGAAATACATCGGCTCAGAACGAAATACTGCCCGTTAACAATTGGTTTCGAAAAATTGAAGAAATATTAAATAGCGAAAGTCACCAGCTTCGTGAAATGCAGTTTGAAACCGAATCAGATAGGTCGCACTTGGTATCTTTGATTAATATGGTTGCCACTGAATATATGAGAGAGCAGACTTTTGATATTTTTATCATTCAAAACTCTGTGTCGGTTATTCTACATCTTATTGCGAGAAATATTCAGTTTATCAATACTGCCGATACTGTAAAGGAGGTTAAATCATCTAAGATTCAGCAAATTATAAATTTTATTCACGCTAATATTTATAATTCCGAATTACTAACTACCAAAAGTCTCGCAGAGGAGTTTCATATGGCAGATAATTATATGAGTGAGTACTTTAAAAAGCATACCGATGTCTCTTTAAAGAAATACATTATCAACTATAAATTAAAGCTTGTAGAAACCCGATTAAAATATACCGACTTACAGTTCTCAGAAATTGCGATGGAATTGGGCTTTACAGATTCAAGTCACTTAAATAAGACTTTCCAGAGTTATAAGGGAATGACGATTGGGGCATTTAAGGCAAGTATATCGGCATAAGCTTTATATAAAATATTTCAAAGTCAGTATTAGTAATGGTTCAAAGTAATCGTTATTAATACTGGCTTTTTTATTTCATCTACTCAGAAAAATACCATTTACCTCTTTTTTTACCAAAAGCACTTTGTTTTTTACCCATTTGGACCTTGTGTCCCTAGATACCTTTGTACTGTAATTAATACAGAACGAATAGCAACCAAAAACATACTATTATGGACTACAAGAATTTTCAAACATTTACGGCAAAACAAACAGGAGGAATTTTAACAATTGATATCAACTTCGGACCAGTAAACGTACAAGGGCAAGAAATGCTAGCAGATTTAAGCAGCCTTTGTTTACGGTTAGAAAGAGATAGAAGTGTAAAAGTGGTAGTTTTTGAATCTTCTAATCCCGATTATTGGGTATGTCATTATGATACCAACTTGCTTAGAGATATGTCTATAGAAGCAGTTCCAAGAAACGAAGTACAATTATTGGACTTACAAGCTGTATTAGAACGCTTAAGCAACGTACCACAAGCAACTATTGCGAAAATTGAAGGTTTTGCAAGAGGAGGCGGACACGAAATGGCGTTGGCGTTAGATATGCGTTTTGCAGCTAGAGGAAAGGCTAAGTTCATGCAGATGGAAGTTGGCATGGGAATTTTACCATGTGGAGGTGGAGCGTCTCGTATGGCTAGACAAACAGGATTAGGAAAAGCACTAGAAATTATTCTAGGTGCAAGAGATTGGGATGCCGATGAAGCTGAAAAATTCGGGACTATAAACAAAGCATTAGAGGCAGATGAAATTGGAGCTTATGTAGATGCCTTAGCACAACGTATATCTCAATTTCCAGCAGATTCTATTGCCGCTAGTAAACGTGCAGTATATGCATCTATAGATTTACCAATAAAAGAAGCTTTAAAAGAAGAAGCATACCAATTATTTCAAGCAACAAGTAAAACTCCGGCTATAAAACGTTTTGCCTATGCAGATGATAACGGAGCACAGTTTGACCATAACAACCAAAAGAATTGGGAACAAATGGTTATGGATATTCAAGAAGTAAATTAAGGGCGCTGAGCGCCTTGCGCTTCACGCTTCACGCTTGGCGCATATCGCTTTTAATTTTTTGAGTAAAGCGCTAAGCGCCTAGCGTACAGCGAAAAACGATTAAAATTAACAAAATAAAAAAAAATAGATATGAAAGCAATGTTACTAAATGAATACGGAGAAAACGCAAATTTTGAAGTTTCGGAAATAGCGAAACCAACAATAAAAGAAAATCACGTATTGGTGAAAATAGCGGCATCTAGTGTCAATACTATTGATATGATGATTAAAAATATGGGGGCAGATTTACCATTGTCTCCTGCTACTCCAGCTTTATTAGGTATGGATTTTTCCGGAGTAATTGAAGCTGTTGGAGAAGGTGTAACAGGATATAAAGTAGGCGATGAAGTATTCGGTTGTGCTGGTGGATTAGCAGATTTACCTGGTACATTAACAGAATACATTGTTGCCGATAGTAGTTTAATTGGTTACAAACCAAAAGGCTTGACTATGCGCGAAACTGCAGCTTTACCTTTAGTTGCAATTACAGCTTATGAAGGGTTGACAAGAGCAGGAGTAAAAGCAGGTCAGAAAGTATTGGTACACGGTGGTTCTGGTGGTGTTGGTCATTTAGCGGTTCAATTGGCAAAATATTTTGGTGCAGACGTTTTTGCTACTGGTACAGGTGACAAACAAAAAGCTATTGTTGAAAAATTCGGGGCAACCTTCATCGATTTTAAAACTGAAAAGGTAGCAGATTATACCGCAAAATATACCGATGGTGGTTTTGATGTTGTTTTTGATACTGTTGGTGGTCCAAATCTGACAAACTCTATGGAAGCAGTTGCCCTAAACGGTCATATTTCCACAACGGTTTCCTTGTTGGAAATCGATTTAACTCCGTTGCACTTTAAAGGAGCATCATTACACGTGGTCTTTATGTTGATTCCGATGTTACATAATTTCAAAAGAGAAAATCACGGTAGTATTTTAGAAAAATTAGCTGAAATTTCTAACGAAGGTCATTTAACTCCGATTGTTGATGAAAATCAATTTTCATTAGAGCAAGTTGGTGATGCTTATGCGCACTTAGCTAGTGGTACAGCCATTGGTAAAGTTGTGGTTGAAAACTAGATAATAGTAAATAAAATATGTAGTAAGATTAGAGTTGAACGCTCTAAACATGTCGATTAATATGTTCTGTTGAATGCCCCAGAAATGGGGCATTATTTTGCTTTAAAACAAAACCTTGAAATTTACCTAAACAACCGTTTTTACTACCAAAAAATTACTGCTTTCTCATACTACCTTTGTTATCAGAATAAGTAAATAAAACCAAAAATACTTTTAAAGAGTTTTTGATTAAAACAAATATATCATGAAAACAATAACAAATACAAATGCACTCGCACAAGCTCGTGCGCTTACACTACCAACTCGCGAAGCTTCACTAAATCGTAATCCTTCTGTGTCACAATTTTGGAATAGTAACCGAGAGTTGCTTGAAGATGCTTGGAGCGAATGGGAAATTGAAAACAAAGACGGTTTGCTAGTACCTGATGAAACCTTACTTGACCCAAAATTAAGAAAAGCGATAAACGATGCTTGGGAAAATCCAGAAAAAGAAAATGCTGTTGCTGATTTATGGGAAGAGATTATTCCTGGGGTATATTCTGCTCAGTTTTTTGATTTAGAACGTCTAGCTGATTTTCGAAAATATCTGGAAGCTACGGTAAATTCTGAAATTCCCAGACGTGCACCTTATGGCATTCAGTTGAATCGTTATGGCGTTATGTTAGACCCACGTTCAGAAGGGCACCTTGCTGCACCTAATTTTCAGGCTTTTTATAACGAAATCATGGATCGTTATATGCGTCCGATCGCCCGTTTATTACTAGGTACTTATGGCTACGATAACCAAACCTTTGGTTTTTCTATTCAGTATAACCCAGATAAAGATAAAGATTTGCATGCCCATACGGATGCTTCTGCAGCTACCTTGAATATCAACATAAACGTACTTGAAGAAAAATTTACAGGTTCACAAGTCGATTTTCATGATCGATCAACTGGTAAAGTGGTTCAAACTATCTTTGAACCCGGTAAGGCAATAATTCATACTGGCAAAGTACCTCATGCTACCCACCCAATTACAAGTGGACAACGTAGTAACTTGGTTGTATGGCTTTACGGAGATCGTATGCAAATACCACGAGGGAGTGCAAGTAGTTATGGTAGTGTTGATAATTCAACATCAAAAGTTGTTGTAGCAGAAAATATTACGGCTCGCGAGCGTTGGAGTTTACCAGAAGGTCCCAAAGATACCTTTGCACCCTTTTAAAAATAAAAGAAAACAGAATTTTGGCAGAACATATTCTGCCAAAATTCCATTTATAAAATACTAAAGTCTAAAAAAATGAAACATATTTTAATTACGGGAAGTACTGATGGTATAGGTAAGCTACTGGCACTTCGTTTGGCGAAAGAAGGTCATTTTGTTGGCGTTCATGGTAGAACTGATGCTAAGTTAAAGGCTACTGTAACAGAAATCAAAGCGGAATCAAAGAATGACAATGTATTAGGCTTTTTAGCTGATTTCTCAAACTTGTCAGAGGTTAAACAAATGGCAACAGAAGTTTTTGAAAAAATGCCGAAAATTGATGTTTTGGTAAACAATGCCGGTGTTTTGAAAACTAAAACTGATACTGCTTCGAACGGAGTGGATATTCGTTTGGTTGTGAATTATTTAGCACCATATCAATTTACAAATGCGGTATTACCGCTGTTGAAAAAGTCAGATGCACCTAGAATCGTAAATCTTAGTTCTGCGGCACAATCCCCAGTTTCTTTAAGTGCACTAAAAGGTGAAATGAGTTTAGGGGCTAATGATGCCTATGCACAAAGTAAATTAGCGTTGACCATGTGGAGTTTTGATTTGGCAAAAAAAGAACCAAGTATTTTGGTTGTTGCCGTAAACCCAGGTTCGTTATTGAATACAAAAATGGCAAATGAGGCCTACGGTCAACATTGGTCTCCTGCAGAAAAGGGAGTGGCTATTTTGTATGATTTAGCTTCGACAGATTTAGCAGAAACGGGAACCTACTATGATAATGATAAAGGATTTTATTCAAAAGCCCACCCAGATGCTTATGATTCCAATAAAATTAGTGCGTTAATGCAATTAACAAAAGGTCTGTTGTCAAATTATAATGATTATTAAAGGGCATAATCTCAAATAACAAGAGGATTTTTCTTTGTAGATAATACTTAACCATTTAAATAGATATTTTTGCCCCTAGCCAATTTGGTTTAACAGCAATTCAACATGAGTTCAAACAAAGAAAACCTTTCCCTTCAAGAAGCCCAAAAATTAGTATTGTTATCACAAAGGTTACCTGCTTCAAAATCAGTTGGTACAGCCAGAAATGCAACGCTCACGGCTATAGAACATTTGGGGTATATTCAAATTGATACGATTTCTGTTATTGAGCGCGCACACCATCACACGTTATATAATCGGAATCCGAGCTACCAAGTGGGACATATACAGGAATTGATAGCGGATAAAAAAGTGTATGAATATTGGGCGCATGCGGCTTCCTTTCTTCCTATGGTCGATTTTCGTTTTAGCCTACCTCGCAAACATGCGATTGCTTCAGGGAAACAAAAACATTGGTTTAAACAAGATACTAAACTTATGGCTTCCGTAATGGAGCGTATAAAAACCGAAGGTCCTTTGATGGCTAAAGATTTTGATAAAAAAGGAGTCAAATTTGGTGAATGGAAGACGGCTCCTACCAAACAGGCCTTGGCGAACTTATTTATGCA
Organism: Cellulophaga sp. HaHa_2_95; assembly: GCF_019278565.1. Next base: position 2,477,773 of record NZ_CP058988.1, read on the forward strand.
GGGCGATTTGATGATTACAAAGCGAGCCAATTTTCATAAGGTGTATGATGTCACGGAGCGCGTATTGCCAAGTACCATAAATACGACGAGCCCCACGGAGGAGGAATATGGTCGGTTTTTAATTACAAATTATTTACGTGCTAATGGAGTGGGGAAATTAATAGAAATAACGTATTTACTTAAGAATACAAAAACACTAGTTACAGAAACACTAAAGAAGATGCTTGTACATGGAGAGGTAGTGCAAGTACGTGCTGCCGATAGTGATTATTATGTGTTGCCGGAGTCTCTTGAACTATTAAACAAACCTTTAGCCCGAAAAAAACTCCATATTTTATCTCCGTTTGATAATTTATTAATCCAAAGAAAACGCACATCTGCTATTTTTGGTTTTGACTATCTTTTAGAATGTTATGTGCCTCAGCATAAAAGAAAGTTTGGCTATTTTTCACTGCCCATTTTATGGAATGCACAACTCGTAGCCCGAATGGATAGCAAGGCCGATAGAAAAGATAAGGTTTTTCATATTCACGAATTAACATTAGAAGCTAGTTTAAAGAACACCGAAGAATTTGCAGCTGCATTGTATAAAGAATTGCAGTTTTTTCTGAAGTTTATTAAATGTACAGCAGTACGTTTGCATAAAACTAGTCCTACTTCATTTCAAGAATATTTTGAGCAGTCTTATCCGGAGTTATTTTCTAAATGATGTTTGTGGGGAGCAACCTATAAAAATTGCCATCATTTAAGGTCATGTTCAGATTTTGTTGAGTCTTAATTTTGGTTTTCTAGGGCATATAACTGTATTTTTCATTTTTCTAAATTCTAATAAAAACCCCAATAAAAATGAAGCATATTTATTTAATAGCTAGTTTAATTAGCCTTATGGTATTTTCCTGTAAAAAAGATAACAATTCAAACGATGAAAATACCCCAGCTGAAGTTTCCGAAGAACCAACCACAGATCCTGTCACTGAAACACCAGAGGAGACTGCTCCAGAGGTGGTAGATTATACAACGTTAACACCACCAACGCCTCCAGAAGGCATGAAGTGGGTAGCGGTTTCGGAACTTACAGATGAGTTTAATGACACTTTTGACACAGATAAATGGTTTAAACCTTTATGGAATTATGATGTTCCCGTACATATGAAGGCAGAAAATTCTGGAGTAGCAGACGGTAATTTATGGATAAAAGCAACACTTGATGATACCCAAGAACGCTGGTTTTTAACTTCTAGAGTACAATCTAAGGCACAGATAAATTATCCAATGTATACTGAAAGTAGCATCAAAACGGCTCATATTTCTGCTTACAATACTTTTTGGTTAAACAATGGTGATATCTCAGACAGAAACGAAATAGATATTATAGAAAACAACTCAAAACCTTCATGTGATTGTCAGCCAGATTTTCCATGGCAGATGAACTCTCAGTACTTTCACGTGGTTGATGGTGATACTAGAAGAAATAAAGGTAATTTTGATAATAGAACGCTTTCTGATGATAATCCATTAAAAGGAGTAAAATGGAATGAAGAATATCATACGGTTGGTGTGTACTGGAAAGACGCAAAAAATATACAATTTTATTTGGATGGCGAGCCCGCAGGAAGTGTTGTTTCTGAACGTGACTTTACGAGAGATTTAAATGTTATCTGGGATTTATGGACTTTTGATGTGGATTGGCTAGGAGGTCTTGCTGTAAAAACAGATTTAACAGATGAGACTATAAATACGATGAAAGTAGATTGGATCCATACATACCAATTAGTAGTAGAATAACTGAAATTAACATGTATTACATTAAATGCTCCATTCTAAATCAGTAGAATGGAGCATTTAAAATTTTTACGCAATTTATTAATTGCAAGAAGCAATGGTACCAATACCGTTATTACAGACTTTTGCAGTGTTGTGTTTTACATTTAAAATATAGTTGTTAGGAAAGCCTTGTACTTTAGATGTAATTACTTGTACATTATAATTACCCAAACTATTGTCTCTTTTTGTATTATCTATAGAAACTCCTAACGAAGGGCCATTATACTCAAAACCAGTAGGTCCCGGTTTACATAATTTTGACCATTCTGAGCAAGGTAGATATGGTAAAAATAAATGCTTTAATTTAGCTCCTGTATTTTTGTAAGTTACTTTCACATTTTTTACGGTAGAGTTTTTAAAACTTCCAGGTTTAATGCCGTTTACTGCCGGGTTAGAGTGGTTGTAGGCTCTTTCACTAAAATCGTTAGCTATACGTACTGCCCAAGTTCTACCATTATTACGTTTGTATAATTCTGATACTGAACCAGCGCCTAAAATACCCTCTATATAATTTTTATAAGCTTGTCCGTTTGCTCTATTTTCTTTATCAAAAATTTCAATAAATCCATGTTCTACGCGTACTGCATAGGCACAACCAATTGCCGTAACATCATCTATAGTTACTTTTCCATTTTCCATAAAATGAGGAGAAAACATCACAGGGGTTAAACCATTTGTATTACTAATTTTTGTAGCAAAAATATCTCTTACGCCACCTCTGTTAGCAGCTTTCATTGCTAAGTTATCAGTCTCAAGACGTAGTGTTACTCCTCCCTTACATTTAAGGTTTTTGAATAAAATATTATCTGCAGCATAGGCTTGTATTAGTCCATATCCAGTGTGTGCATTTGTTTGATTAACATTTTGAATAATACCTTTATGTGGCCAAGAATCACCAGGTTTACCAGTAAAACTTATTAAAATAGAGGCAAATACTGTTTTCTCATCCTTAATATCAAAATTAGAGATTTTAAAATTTTCTACATTTCCTACATCAGCCACTATTAGATTTTTTGAAGAATTGCCCCTTAAGTCCACAGTAAAATTTCCTCCTTTACCAATGATACTGACATTCTCAATTTTTTCTCCTGTTTTACTGGCAAAATCAAAAATTCTGTGATTACTGTTGGCCGCAATGCCTCTTGTTGGGTAAATGGTAGCTCCTTTATCTATTTCTAAATGTACATTAGATTGCATTCTAATTTTATTTAAATAGTATTTACCTGCCGGTATGATCAATTTTCCACCACTGGAAGATAAATTAGCTATTGCCGTATTTAATTTGGCGCTATCATCATTATTATCTCTATTATTTACATTAAAATCTGTTACCAAATTTTTAACATTTGATAGTACTGCATTACTAGGTGGTCTGTAGAATCTACCGTCCGAAACCTGCAGTTCCGTGACTGTTTCTAATGGTTCTGCATTCTGATTTTCTTCAATCTCTTTAGAACATCCCATAGCTAATAAAGCCATAGTTGTTGCATAAAAATGTTTTAATTGTACTTTCATTATAAGATGTTTTGAGGTTAAGGGCGCAAATTAGAGTCTTTGTTCAGGCTTTAGTAAGTGTATTTTATCCCCGTTGAGTAGTATTTTATCTTATATAGAGTGTGTTCTACAACGCTAGAAAAAAGAAAAGGGTTGTGAGTTCCTACGTTTATTGTATTTGTTAGTTTTTAATGTTTAAATACTAAATACTTAGTAAATGTTTTATTTATTGTGAATTTGCAAATATTTTGTTTTAATTTTTGTCAGATTGATTTTGTGTAGATTTTTTTCGTAAAATTGGTGAACCAAAATGGTAAACCAATTTGGACCCCAATTTTATTAATTTAAATAATTACACATGAAAAAAATGACCAATTACAAATTTTTGGCAACAGGTATTTTCTCCATTGCAGTATTTTTAACAAGCTGTAGCCAAACCGAACAGGAAGAAGTAGTATTGGCTCCAGAAGCTATGGAAGCACCAAAACTCAGTGCTAAAGTGTATCAAATTTCAGACTTCTATATTGAGACAAGTTGGCTCAGTGGGGAGGACAGTAGATCTACTAAATCTTTTAGTTCTACAGGGACCGATAACGAAAGTTGGTATGATAAAAATTCTAGTGGATATTATACTATGAAAAGTTTAGCTACTGACGGTAACCGTACGGAATGGAAAGAGATTGAAGAATCTTCATTGACAAATGGTAAGAGTATGATCTATAAGGCCAAAGTAGAGTCCATACCAGAAAACGGAGTAACCATAGCACAAATTCACAATAGAGGGAACAATGTAAACAGACCTTGGTTACGTGTTTTTATTGATGACGATCGTAAAATTAAAATTAAAGTAACTACAAATAATCCTTCTAACAGTTCTGGAACGTACCAAGAATATACGGGGGCTACGTATTCTCAAGGGAGTGATTATATTTTGTCAATTACCTATAATGGAGGTGGTGCTACTGTAAAAGTTACCACATCTAGTGGATCAACTATCATTAATAAGACTATATCACCATCTAGTTCATGGAATAGCTATTCAAACACCTACTATTTTAAAGCAGGGGTGTATACTGAGGGAGATGACAAACAGCCTAAAATTACATTCAATTATTTCTATTTTAATGATTAAACAGTGATGAATAAAAAATTAAAGACCACCCTAATCAGGTGGTCTTTACTATTATAATATATAGATGGGCGCTAAACTTTATTGGTTTTAGACGCGCAATCAACACAAGTACATTTCCCTGATTCGCAGACGCATTTTCCGTCTTCGTTCATAACACAGTCTTTATTCTTTGTGTGCTTTTTGCAATTTTTGTCGGTACACTTACCATCTTCTCCTATTGTACAGGTCATTTTTTTTGCATGTTCTTCGCAATTTACACATGCACAGGTATCGCCCTCACATTTACATTTACCGTCTAAATGGGCTTGGCAAGTGGCACTAATTTCTTTATCGGTTAACATCAAATCCATCTTGCACACAGGGCAACTCCCTGCTTCATGGTATGATTTACCGTCTTCGCAATTCATAGGACAACTATAAAGTAATGCGGAGACTTCATTAGATTCAACATTTTTCTTATTGTCTTTACATGCCGAAACAGTAGTTAATGTAGTTACAGAAATTACTGCTATATATATAATTTTTTTCAATTTCATAAGGAAGATTTTTTTTTCAAGGTACTATTTTTTTATAAACATTGTATTTGATGACCGTGAATAAAAGTATAATTCAAGTTCTAAAAGAATACTGAAATAAAATTATAATTTTTTCTATCTTTTTATGACATTGGTTAAATATATTTTTAATTATAAATACTTCAATTTCAAATACCTCGTTTACCTTCTCAGAGGATATAGTCTTGGATTTAGAAAAAAAATTCAAAACATATGGTTCAATACCTAAAATTTACCTAAATTCCATTTTTTAAAAACTTTTTGAATATGATATTTCTAGTAGTATTAGCAATAATTTTGATTCCTGTATTTATGGGAGTTTCTATCTATAATGGCTTGGTTCGTAAAAAAACCTTAATGAAAGAGGGGTGGAGTAGTATAGATGTATTTCTTAAAAAACGAAATGACCTTATTCCTAATTTAATAGAAACAGTTAAAGGATATGCTACTCATGAAAAAACCTTATTCGAAAATGTGACCAAATCTAGAAACATGGTACAAAATGCAAATACGGTTGCAGATCAAAGCGCGGCAGAAAATGCATTAAAAAATTCGATGATGAATTTATTTGCTGTTTCTGAAAATTATCCAGACTTAAAAGCCAATCAGAATTTTATAGAATTGCAGAATGAATTGACTTCTATGGAGGAAGAAATAGAAATGGCACGTAGGTATTATAATGGTACGGTAACCGATAACAATATTGCCATAGAAACTTTCCCATCAAATATAGTAGCCAACATGTTTAATTTTGAGAAAGGTACTTTTTTCGAAATTAAAGATGCAGCACAAAGAGAACCTGTAAAAGTTTCTTTTTAAAGCATACAAAACATGTTAAACATTTATGCTTCTTATGATGTGTTTCCTAGCTCAAAAGGCTCCTCTACACATATAAAAGAAATGATTACCGCTTTAGCTACCCATGCGGAAGAACTTTCGTTGTTGTGTCTAAGAGGTAATGCTAAACTTCCGGCAGTACAAAAGCACGATAATATCCTTATCAAACGTTTTTACTCGGAAGAAAAACTGAACTACTTAGAAAAGGCATCGCTATTTTCTGAACGTATTTACCTAGAGATATCTCAAAATGAAAAGGAAATTAAAATCGCACATTTTAGAGATATTTGGAGTGGTTTAGGAATTACAGCCCATAAAAATATTCCATCGGTTTTTGAAGTAAATGCTTTGACTTCTATAGAGTTGCCGTATCATTATCCAAACCTGACGGATGAGTTTTTAGAAAAGCTTAAATTTTTAGAGCAGAAATGTCTAGACGAAGCCACGGTAATTATTACACCATCCGCAACGACAAAAAAGTTTTTAATCGCTGCTTACGCTGTTCCGGAAGAGAAAATTAATGTGATTCCTAATGGCGCATATATACCAGAATCATTTGATAAACCAGAAGACGCACCTGATCACTATATTATTTATTTTGGGGCTTTACAACGTTGGCAAGGTATAGAAGTGCTTTTAAAAGCCATGAGCTATTTAAAAGATTATCCAGATTTAAAATTGCTCATCTGTTCTTCCGTAAAAGAAAAGGCGTTTAAGCCTTTAAAAAAGTTGATTGAAAAATTAGAGCTTGCAGATAGGGTTATTGTAAAAACTCAAGTGCAGCGAGAAGAGCTTTACAACTATATCCATTTTGCAACACTATCTATTGCGCCTTTAAAAGCTTGTGACCGAAACATTACGCAAGGATGTAGCCCCTTAAAAATATTGGAATCTATGGCTTGTGGTACGGCCCTCGTAGCATCAGATTTACCTGTAGTCCGGGAATTAGTATCAGAACAAGAAGCTATGTTAGTAGAACCTGATAGGGAATTAGATTTGGCTCGCTCCATTCGGTTTTTATTGGATACTCCAGAAGAGCGTGAAATTTTGGCAGCCAAAGCATTACAAAAAATGAAAGAAGAATTTACTTGGGAATTGCAAGTGAATAAGTTGAACCAAGTTTATAAAAACCTAACCTAATTATGAGTCAACAAGGATCTGTCTTAACTCAGGAACAGTTTCAAGGTGCCCCAATAGAAAGAGCACATTTGCATAGGGGTTTTTCATCGAAGAAAACACCTTTAAAATGGATTCGCTTTTTTAGAGCGTGCGTTTTGCAACGAGAAAGTGCGAATACGAAGAAAAAGAAAGAAATAAAGAAGGTCTGGTTGATCACCGTAGGGGCAATTATCCTATCACATTTGATTGACTATGTTGCGTACTTTCCTACAACACTATTTTTTATTGCCGCTATAATTACGGCTATCATACTCAATGTAAGGATCAAAAAGAAATTTAAAAAGAATTATACAGAAGGTTTTGATTTTTTCTCGGATTACTTTTCTGCTTTTTTTACCTTAATCGAAGAAGACTTACAACCGCAATCAAGAATTACCTTAGAGGCTAACGTAAAAGATACCATAGAAAAAAGCAATCTACAAAAGGAAGAAGAGTATACCTCAGAGAACAGAGGCTTTTTATCTGGGAAAGATTATTACTATGAAAAAATTATTAGTAAAGGGTCTTGTTTTTTAAGTGATGGGTGTACCCTAAATTTTAGTTTTTCAGAACGGCTACGAAGTAGAATTGTCAAAAAAAGAAGTGCTAGCGGAAAACGAAAAACAAAACAAAAATATAAGTCTATTTATCCTTTTATTTTAAAAATGAAAATACCCAAGGATAAATATGTACTCAATACCGCAATTGACCGTAGTAAGCTAGAATTGGCAGAAGATAGTGAGTTTTATATCATTAAAACGACTCGGAAATTTGATATCAAAAATGAACATCCTGAAAAATATGAACCGTATAGATCAAGTTCTATTTCGATGTTTTCTTCTGATTATTTTGCCTTAGAATTAATCAATTTAATTAATGTTAGTTACGGTTGTGTAACGCCAAGAGCATAAACGTTTATGGAACAAAGAAAAAATTGCGAAGAAACAATTGGATTGTTTGTATTAAGACCTTGTGAAACGACTATGGTTCTTACCTGTAAGAAGTGTCAAAAACCGGTTTGTAACGAACATTCATTTAAGCCTTTAAAAGCAAATAAACCAGATGCTAGCGCGTCTAAATTATGTTTGACTTGTTTTACAGAATTAGATACCAGACTTACCAATGATATAGAGTTATTTTCAAAAGATAGGTATGTATGGCGTCGTAAAATGATTGATCGTTTTCATAAAGAATATGAGTATATGCGTTTTATTGCAGAAGATCATGGTTCTTTATTCATGGTTCACGATACCTTCTATGGCTATGACGATACCGATGATAATACTTCATTTTTTGATAGTTAAATGAGTTTGTTATTCATTACACAACATTATTACCCCAGCAAAGGCGGTATGGCAGAGTCTTGCGATCGATTAATTCGAAATTTCAGGAAATCTGGTGTCGCCGTTCATATTATCCATTTTACCAATAGACGAAAAAAGTTTCATACAGAAGCTGCGGTACATGGCAGTTATTCTGCAGTGCCGTTAAATAATTCAGAAGAATTTACATTAAACCTCGCATTGCAATTTATTGAAGGTTTGCCTATTTTAAAAGATATAAAGTACATAGTTGCTTTTGGAGGATATTTGCCGCTTAGTTTAGGGCCTATTTTATCAAAATATATAGCAAAACCTTTAATTACTTTTATTAGGGGAAATGATTTTGATGAAGCTATTTTTTCTAAACGTAGAGAGATGTTACTGTATGCATTAAAAAATTCTGAGTTTATTTTTACGGTGACTAAAGAAAAGCGCGATAAGATACAAAAGTTGACAGCTCATTCTAAGGTGTATTTTACCCCTAATGGTATTGATACGAAGTTGTGGAAGCCAGCAATAAGTCAACTCCCACAAATTGAAGCTTTAAAGGAAAGTAGTGCAGGTAGAAATAGAATTGTTATTGTAGGCCAGTTGAAAGCAAAAAAAGGGATCCTAGAATTTTCTAAAACCTTTGCTAATTTTAGTTATAAAGATACCTATGAAATTTGGTTGATTGGAGATGTAGAAGATAGCGTTAAGAATCATATTGAAACGCTCCCAATTCAAGTACAGTTTTTCTCTTTTGTAAATAAAAATGAATTAATTACGTATTATCACGCTGCAGATATTGTATTAATTCCCTCTTTTTATGACGGTATGCCTAATGTTTTATTGGAAGCAGGAGCTTCAAAAAATGTTATTATAGCCTCAAAAATTGGAGGAATACAAGACGTTATCGAACATCAAAAAGATGGTTTTTTATTCAACCCTTTAAAACCAGCAAGCCTATTAGAGGCACTCACATATGTGCATAAGGCAACAGCGGAAACAAAAGAAGGTATTGCTAATGCGTTATATGAAAAAATCGAAAATGAATATACAGAAGAAAAGGAAATACATAATTATTTAAAGAATTTAGAAGTATGAAAAAGTTTTACATTTTAAGTCTATTTAGCCTAATTCTAGTTTTTGGTAGCTGTAAAGAAACTGTAGATAAAAATACCACAAGTAACCCTACAGAGAACACGACAACAGAGGAAGTTTCTTATAGTGAGGCACAAGTGGTTCTTTCGAATCCTGCGGGAGAAGAAATAGGAGGTTTTTCTTTAAGTTCGATGACTATTTATGCCGGGAATACAAAGTATACCAGTAAAAATAAATCGGAAAAACACAAGTATTACACGCACGGAGAATTAGCTTTTGAGGTAAAATTTAAGAGTGATGGTTTTAAATTGAGAGATAAAAATTCAGAGCTATTGTGGAAGATTAAAATGTACCCTGATAAAATTAAAATATCAGATAATGAAGAGAATACCAATGCTTTTGAAATAAAGCATTATGAAGAGAAAATTAAAATTAAGCAAAACGATGACGAGTTATATACTGTAGCCCTTGAGGATGCTACCATCTCTGCCAATGATACGGTATTGTATAAACTATCTGCCAACCAAGAGAGCTATGCGTATGCTATTATGGCCTTAAAAGAAATTCCAGAACAGCAAAGAATTTTTATTTTAGCCGAAGTTTTAGCGCAACTATAATGATCTTATTTTATGCTTATGGATCAGGGTTAGGCCATATCAACCGCATACAAGCTTATATACAGGATAAAAACATTCCATTTTCATCCTGTATTATTCTTACCAATACCAAGCATAAAAATTTTATTTCTCCAGCAATAAAAACCATTTACCAGCAGGATTCTTTTTTTAAGGATAACTCGTTGTTCCGTGACATTTTACATCAACTTATAGAAATCTATCTTATTAGAGAGCTAGTGGTAGATGTTTTTCCAAGCGGATTTTATGGGGAGCTTCAATATTTTGATGACGTACCCTTAAAAAAAACCTTGTTAGCACGAATTCTTAAAGCCTCTTATTTTGAAAAGCATGGCACCCCGCGTTATGATGAACTTTTGGTGCTAGAAAAAGGCATCGATTTAAAGCACTATAATTTTAAGAAAGTTGCTTATGCTCAGGTGCAAACAGATTTACATCATTCCAAAAAAGAAATACGAATTAAAGCACCCTTCTTTTATATTATACATTCAGAACCAGGGGAAGAAGTGCATCAGTTATATAAAATGGCTAAGATGCATCAAAAGAATGGAGAGCACATTTACATCCAAACCTTTTGTGCCCTAGATGATTTAACTAATGAGGAGGGAGTTACCGTACTACAGAATACACCGCCACTTTTAAGCTTATTAGAGGAAGCAGATAAGCTATTTACGGCCTGTGGGTTCAATTTGTTTTATGCTACAGAACAGTATAGAGCTAAACAATATTTTATGCCCTTTAAACGGCGTTATGATGATCAATTTCAAAGGAAATTACTAAATACTTAAGTGAGGGTTCTTCGCTTCAGAGCACTGTTAGCAATGTTAGCACTGTTAGGAATATAGAATTAGAAATACACCCGCCATGATACCTGCCAATGGGACCAGCTTTTTTCGTTTGTTTTGTTCTTTAAAAATAATGCCACCAAGTACTACAGCAATAATAATCTGACTTCTTTTTATGGCTGAAAGTAACATAATTAAAGCATCAGGATCTTGTAAGGCTTTAAAATAGAAGTAATCGGCTATTTGTAACAGAATCCCAACAAGCGGAATAGACCAACGCCATTTAAATGCTTTTCTTTTTTCTGCATACGGAAACCAAGTACTACTTAAAATAACCAACAGAATAAGAACAGTATACCAACAAAACCAGAATTGAAGTGTTTGCGGATTTAAATGTATTGTTTGAATTAAAAATTTATCATAGAGACCACTAGAGGCACCTAAGAAAGTAGCACCGATAATGGCAAAAATCCATTTGTTGCGTTTAAAATTGATACCCTCTTTTTTTCCTATTTTAGAATACAGCATTACCGATAAGATGATTAGAAAAAAACCAATCCATTGGTAAAGGTTTGGTTTTTCTTGGTAGATGGTTATGGCGCCAATAAACGTAAAAAACGGACCAGCAGAACGTATGGGAGTGACTATCGTTATAGGTAAATGCTTTAGGGCCTGATAGGCTAAAACCCAAGATGCCGCCATGATAGCCGATTTTATGAGAATAAATCCATGTGTTTTCCAAGGGATGTCTGTAATATAGAAGTCTATATTTACCATCTCTTCTTTAAAGAAATGTGAGGCCATATAAAAAGGAATCAGTAGTAAAAAACCAGAAGAGATAGTACCCAGTAGCACAGGAAAAACTTCATTTCCTTGTACGGCATGTTTCTTACATAAGTTATGTAAACCAAGAAATAAAGCAGCTAAAAGACCAAGATACATCCACATAATGCGCGCGAAGATATCGAATTTATAAACTTTAGCTAGAATTTAATAAAGCAACCTCCTTAAGATATTTGAAAAGTCCCTGAACAAAAAATCATTTGGTGGGGTGCTAACATCTTCAGCTTAGTACTTGGATGTATAAAAAAATAATTATAGGTACTTAGAATCTAGTAGATATAAAGGCATGGGATAAAGAAATTTTTAAATGTTGGATAGTAAGTTTAATTAGTAACGCATTTTCATTCTAAAATGTTTTTCAAATTACAGTGGTCCACTTCATAATTTTATTAGATTTAGGGGCCATTATTTGTCTGTTTTTTTTAAAAGAATTGTATTCGTTTTTCTGCAACCACCACAGTAATATACTACAGAATGAGTGAATGAAATTATGCGCTAATCAATACATTTAAAAGTAAAAGCAATACAAACTTACAGATAGAGTTCCAATCGGTTATTTCGCCATGAATCATTCACCAGTAGAAAGTGGTGCACAATAAGATATTTCTCCCAGAACGATATTATATCATAGTGACCATAGTGCCACTAAATTAGATATTTCAACTCAAGAAATTACGTTAAAAAACGATAGTTATAGGCTTGCAAAGCTCCAATTGTACATTTATAATTACACATTCTTATCAACTGTATCACTTACCCACAAGACAAGCTTTCAGTAGTCCTGTGATTCACTACGGCTCCCATTTGGTATCAGTTGCAACGCTTTTTTCCCAAAGTTTAAAACTAAAATCAATTACGTACCCTTACGCATTATCTTACAGGCCTACGTATTTCGAGAGAACTACGAATAAAATACCTTGCAGATCTTTAAGGAACCGCAGTTCAATTAATCGTACAATTTTATAATAATAACAACAATAACATTATGAAAACATATAATAATTTATTTAACAACCATTTGTCGAATTGGCATTTCGGGTCTATTCTTTTTTTTACCTGCTTCCTTAGTGTTCTTTTTAATGCCTCATGTAGTAAAGAGAAGGAGTCACAGACGGACCCTGCCATGACAAATGCGGCCAAACTAACGGCATTTAATGCGGAAATAAATGCGCTTTTACCCTTTGAAAACCCAATAGTTATTGATCCTCCAGAAGAGATTTCATCGGAACCAGCTGAAGAAACAGGTGATTATTTGTGCAGCACAAAAAGATTCAAAGCAGCTCCTGAATATAATGAAATGCTTTTGTTAGATCCAACAACTAGTGTAATATACCCTGGTGCATTAATTAGAGGAGAATCTATAGCCACTGGAGAGTATATTCCTATAGTTGCCAGTCGTAAGCCTATTTCTATTTCTGTTTCGTTGCAGAATATAACAGGTAGTCCAAGCCGTACCGTAGAAGATCCAAAGCTCTCTACAATTCGCGAGGCCATAAACGATATATTAAGCACAGAGGTTACGGGAGCAACAGCTTCTAAATTATCTTTTGAAGTTTCCAATGTGTATTCAGAAGAACACCTTAAAGGTTCTATAGGGGCAAATTATAATAGTACGACAGTAGATGTAGGGAGTTCTTTTGATTTTTCATCCGAAAAAGCGGAAAGCAGAGTTGTAGTTAAATATGTACAAAGTTATTATACCATAGATATGGATGCTGTTGAAAATCCTAGTGATTTATTTACAGAGCTACCTGAAGTAGCTTCTCTAGGGGCTACTTTACCAAGTTATATTTCAACGGTAACGTATGGTCGAATGATTTTATTTACCGCTACCTCTAGTTATTCTAATACAGAAATGAACGCTGCTTTTAGTGCTGCTTTTGAATCTGGTATTTCTGATGGAAATGTACAAATAGATGCTTCTTATCAAAATATAATTAATAATTCATCTATTAAAGCCTTTGTTATGGGAGGATCTGGAGCAGAAGCGGTACAAGCTGTAACAGGTATTGAGGGCGTGAAAAGTTTTATTTTAAGTGGTGGTAATTATACCAAAGATTCGCCTGGAGCTCCATTATCCTATACCTTAAGAAATATAAGTAACAATGCGATATCTAATATTGTATTAGCCACAGAATATAGCGTACAACAGTGTGAAAAAATTAGATCTAGATTTAAAATAACCCTTTCGGATCTTAATTGTTCCGGAGTTAAAGGGGAGACCGATGGTATTGCTGAAATGTTTGGATCTGTGACACTATTGACTCAAAATGAGCATGAGTCACTCCTACAAGGAATTATTAATTTTGGAACTTATTTGTGGGGTCCCTATGATAGCGGCAGCTATCAAACAACAAGTAATTTTCAATTAGCTATAAATTCCTCAATAACTGTTGTTCTTGAAAATCCAGGATCCGAGAGTTACGTTTATCTATTGGGAGTGCTTAAAGAATATGATTCTAGCATTTTTGATGCGGACGAAGATCTAGGATCCGATAGTAAAAAACTATTTCTTGCCGATTTATTATCGGGGAGTGCCACTTTAAATTTTAATGGCGATGGAGATTTTGCTACAGCAAATTTCATCATAGAAGCTTTAAACTAAAATAATTAGGTGAATTTTCGGAGTGTTTTTCATGGTTCATCAGAAGCCCTAACAAAATCGTTAGGGCTTTTGTGTCTTTAAATCTATCTAGAGCATAATTAATAAACCTTTTAACGTCTTAAATTCAAGGGAGGGAATTAATTTCAAAACAAGGAGCTTGCTGGTTTAGATTTTGAAGATACATTGAGTAAATTTGCAGAGAAGAACAAATAATTTTTAGATCTTTAGTTGCGTAGTTACCTGAACCTATTTTATTTCCAATGCTAATAATAGGATTTGCTAGTATTTGGTGATATGTTTTTACAAGGAGGTATAATGGCGCTAAAGATAAAAACGGAAGTAGTATGAATAACGAAACTCAAATAAAATGTCCTAATTGTGGAACATCGATAGATGTGCAGGATATTTTATCCCACCAACTTGAGGAAGAAATAAAGCAGAAATATCAGTCTCAAATTGCAGAAGAAAAGAGAAAGTACCAGCAGGAGCAGGAGAAACTGAAGCAAGAAAAAGTCATATTTGAACAAAAGAAGAAACAAGAAAATGAATTGTTTCAAGAGCGCTTAGAGAATCAACTAAAAGCAGGTAAAAAAGAGATTGAAGCCAAGCTCAAAAAGAAAATATCAGAAGAACAGTCCGAACAATTTGAGGCTTTACAAAAAGAATTGAATGAAAAATCGGAACAAGTAAAAGAACTAAATCGTTCTAAAGCCGAAATAGAAAAATTGAAACGAGAAAAAAGCGAATTAAAAGAGGCTGCTGAAGCTGAAGCTCAAAAAAAGCTCAATCAAATTCTTATTGCTGAAAAAGAGAAGATTAAGAAATCGGAAGAGGATAAAAATGAATTGCGTTTTAAGGAAATGCAAAAGCAATTAGAAGACCAGAAAAAGCTGACGGAAGAAATGAAGCGGAAGCAGGAGCAAGGTTCTATGCAATTACAAGGAGAAGTTCAAGAATTGGCAATCGAAGAATGGTTGGCAGCTCAGTTTCCATTAGATACGATAGAGGAAATTAAAAAAGGCGCTAGAGGTGGGGATTGTATTCAAATCGTAAATACCCGTACAGAACAGAACTGCGGCAAAATATATTACGAGAGTAAGCGTACTAAAGATTTTCAGCCTGTTTGGATTGAAAAATTTAAGAATGATATCCGAGAAAAAGGCGCTAATATTGGTGTTTTAGTTACAGAAGTGATGCCTTCTGATATGGATCGAATGGGACTTAAAGAAGGTATTTGGATTTGTAATTATGAAGAATTTAAAGGTCTTTGTAAAGTGTTACGCGAATCTATTGTCAAAGTAAATTTAGCCCTTAGTACGCAAGAGAATAAAGGGGATAAAATGGATATGCTTTATGATTACCTGACGAGCAATCAATTTAGAATGCAAATAGAAGCTATTGTGGAAGGTTTTACAGCAATGAAGACTGCTTTAGATAGTGAGAAGAGGGCTATGCAGCGTATCTGGAAAGAACGGGAAAAGCAAATAGATAAGGTAACGAATAACACCATAGACATGCACGCGTCTATAAAAGGAATTGCGGGGAACGCTATTCAATCGGTTAAAGCGTTAGAACTTCCAGGAGATGATGGGTTATTTTTATAATTCAAAACGGAAGTTTTTCGATTTGCTTTAGGAAATACCATTAGTATTCTATAGGAATAAACAAATCAGTAAAGGGTGTTAAATAGCTAAAAAGTCTATTTAACACCCTTTTTTTAACTGATGGTTATTGCGTAGTTTTAAGCTGTTTGTTTCTTGTTAAATTTAGTATATACTGTATAGGCGAAAGCCAGATCTTCAATAGCAAGACCCAAGGAAGCAAAAATCGATGGTTTGTTTTGATAACTGCAGTTATTCTGTGAAACCAACTCATAGAGACTTTTTTCAATAAGATCTTTTGGAGCCGTTTCTATTTCATTTGCGGCAAGTATAAGCTCCCCTTTTTGTTGTTCTGCGGCGTTATAATTGTCTACAATTACGGCTGAGTTTAAAACAATATCAGAAGCGAGTTCTGTATGATTAGGATCCCAGGCGCCAACAGCATTTATATGCACATGACTGCGCATTCCTTTTTGTGAAATTAGTGGTGATTTTGCACCGGTTACAGTACATACAATATCAGAAGCATTAGCGGCTTCTTGTGCCGTGCTACATTTTGTAAATGTAATACTAGGGTAGAGGCCAGATACCTTCTGTATAAAACTATTTAAATTTTCTTGATTTCTTCCGTACACAAAAACAGTTTTAACTTCACGAACTAAGGTGATGGCGTGTAAATGAGAATAGGCTTGTGTCCCTGTTCCTAGTATTCCTAAGCTTTCGGCATTAGGTATGGCGGTGTAATCTGTAACTAAAGCACTGACCGCAGCAGTTCTCATTTCTGTCATGGTGTGGGCATCAAAATTAGCGAGAAGCTGTCCTGTCTCCGTTTCAAAAAGATGGAATATTCCTTGATGAGAACTTAGCCCTTTTCTATGGTTGCCAGGAAATATACTTAATATTTTTACACCCATAACGTTATAGGGTTTAAAGTAAGCCGGCATTAAGCCCATGATGCCATTTGATGGTTCTGGAAGCTCCATTTTAGAACGTAGAGGGTTCAGTATATTTTCATCAGAAGCAATCTTAAAAAGGGCTCTCATGACCTCAATACATTCCTTCATGCTAATTAATTCGTGTATTTTATTGTGATCAAAATAATGAACCATGTATAGCGGGTATTTAATGTGATGTATAATGTAATATGGAGACCAGATTGTCTGCGTTTTGGTGTAAACGAAGGTATTAATTTCTTACGTAATGGCAGGGAACGAAGAGCGTTCTTTTTGTTTTAAAAAAGCGAAATATTGTACGTCTTTTAAGAAGTAATCAACGCTTTAAGTGGTAAATAAATGAGTGAGCCAATGCTATATTGCTTGTCATTTGTCTGTTGCCTTAGAGTTAAATATCGCTTTCCAGTTTAATAGGCCATATAACAATCCACCAAGTATAAAGGAATCTATAAAATAAGCGTGCGTTAGTTGAAACAGTTCCAAATAGGTAAACACGGTGATGATAGAGCTAAGCACCCAACTGATTAAGGCCTTAGGTTGCCATTCAGGAATCTCATCCAATTCATAACGTTGTTTTTTTACCCAATAGAAATTAATGATGTAAATAGCGGAAATGGATGGTGCTAAAACACCCAGGAAATTTAGAAAATCAAATAAGTATTCGGAGAATCCTAATAAGGCGAATACAATCCCAAAAACACTTACGATCAGTACTATTTTTTTAAAAGCCCATTCCGTTTTTATAGTGGAAAATGTCAATACTGTGGAATATAAATTACTCGCATTACCTACCCAAGTAGATATCAATAATAAAACGAAGGCTGGAAGAACCAAACCTAACTCTTGCATTACTTTAATAATATCTACTTCTCCTGTTTGTATCGAAGGAATAGCACTAAATAAAAGCGCAACAGGAAAGCCGATGGTGATTCCTAAAACGGCAATCATACTTTGTTTATCATTGTAAATAAACCGTGAGAAGTCTGCCATCATCACAGGAAAAAGAATAGAAGAGCCCACCAGTATAGAAGTGGCTTCAAATAAGGTCATTGTAGGATTTTCGGGAACAAAATTTATTACTGCTGTAAGCGACATCCCTTGGTCAAATGAAACATAAATAACATAGCACAAAAAAAGGGTAAGCACGGGTACCGCAAAATTTGCTAAACGCTCTAAACTTTTAATTCCATAGAGTGTAGTACCGGTGATCATGGCTCCCATAATAATGATGATAGGCCATTGTGGAAGCGCTACTGCAAAGGTGTCAAGCGCCGTATCTACTACAGCAACAGAGAGTAGTTCTAGGGCTACCGAAAACCATCCTAAAAGTGTAATTCCGAAAATAAAATTCATGATTTTAGCACCCTGTCTGCCAAAACTAAAGTGAAGGATCATATAGGTAGAAAGTCTAGATCTATTTCCAATTTTAGTGGTCGCTAAACACATCAACGTTAAAACAACAGTACTGATGCTAAAAGCCCACAAAGCATCTTTGAAACCGACACCCAAAGCCACTTCAGAACCTAAAAATAATATAGGAAGAGTCAAACCTGTCCCAGCTATTATAATGGCGATAAGCCAGCCAGAAGTAAAATCTTTAGGCTGTACTTTTGTATTTGCGTATTGGTTGTCTTCGGCCATAATTGCTTATTCTAGTTGCTTAAGTAGTGTGGTCAATAGTTTCCAGAATTTCTGAGTAGAACTTATTTGTAAACGTTCTTCTGGTGAATGAGCCCCAAGGATATTTGGACCAAATGAAACCATTTGCATCGTAGGGAAAGTACCTGATAAAATACCACACTCTAATCCGGCATGGATAGATTTTACAAGTGGCAAGGCTCCATTAAGTTCGGTATAGCATTTTTTGGTAAGATGTAACAATTCACTTTCGGGATTAGGCTCCCAACCTGGATACGGACCAACTTCCTTGACTTCGGCAAAAGCAAAGCACTCTTTTATTTTCCCAGCGAGTTCATTGCGCTCTTGATCAACGGAACTTCGGGTATGACAGGCTGCATGAAATTTGCTATCCCCAACATTTAAAATAGCAATATTGTTAGAGGTTTGTACTAAGTCTGCAATTCCTTTACTCATGGAGTACACGCCATTCGGGATAGTCAAAATAGCCTTTAGTAGCTTATTTTGAGTTTTAGAGTCTAAAACACCTGTAGTATTTTTTGTTTTTACATACTCCAATTTCATACTTGGGTCTGTGGCACTATATTTCTCTTTAAGTTGCGTTGAAATTTTTGTAAACGCTTGGGAAAACACTTCTTGCTTGCCTTTTTCAATAGCTACTATGGCCCACCCGTTTCTAGGAATTACATTGGTTAAAGTGCCAACATTAATACTATGAATGTTACACCCTGTTTTTAAGACCAACTGTTCTAAACACGTTGCCAGTACAATAATTGCATTTGCTTGGTTTAGGTGAATTTCTACACCAGAGTGACCTCCTGCCAATCCACTAAGCTTAATTTCAAATAAACTATATTTCTTGGCATCTAAAAGTTCTAAATCGTAGGTGCCATCTATAAGTACATCAACACCACCAGCACAGCCAATGGTAATAATATCATCTTCTTCTGAATCTAAATTCAAGAGCATGGTGCCATTTAGTTGCTCTTTAGTCAAGGCCATTGCACCCGTCATACCCATTTCTTCATCTACTGTAAACAAAGCTTCAATAGGAGGGTGTTCTAAATCTTTGGAAGACAATACTGCCATAATTGCTGCAACGCCAATACCGTTATCAGCACCTAATGTGGTTTCCTTTGCTTTGACCCAATCTCCATCAACAAACATTTTAATTCCTTGCGTGTCAAAGTTAAAGTTAGAATTGGGCTCTTTTTGATGCACCATGTCCGTATGTCCTTGAAGTACGATAGTTCTGTGGTTTTCCTTGCCGGGAGTACTTGCTTTTCGGATGATTACGTTTCCAATAGCATCAACAGAGGTTTCTAGGTTTAGAGAGGTGCCGAAAGCAATCATAAATTGAGTGATTCCCTCTTCCTTAGTAGATGCTCTTGGTATGGCATTTATGGCTTCAAAATGCTGCCAAATTGCTGTAGGTTCTAAATTAGTAATAGACATTTAGTTACGTATTTTCTTTAAAATTAAATATAAGGTAAAGGCGACAATAAAAGAGTCGAAAAATGATATAGAGGTTAAGGTAATATAATCAAAAGCCCCTAAGTAGGCTACAATACAAGCAATAATCCAACTAACTAATGCAGAAGCATCCAACTGGGGTAATTCGTTAAAACGTGCTAACTCATACTGTTGTTTTTTTACGAAGAAAAAGTCAGCAATAAAAATAGCAGAAACAGGAGGGATGAATATGCTAGAAATATTTAGAAAATCAATAAAATGAGTGGCAACACCAAAAAGAGCCAATAGGGTTCCAATGCCACTTGCTATGATACCCAATTTAGCATCTTTTGTTTTAGTGAATACCGTAGATAAGGTAAGTTGGGTAGAGTATAAATTTGCGGTGTTCGTTGTCCAAGTTGAAAATATAAGGATACACAAGGCAGGAATCGTCAAGCTTAGGCCTATCATAATTTTCATGATGTCTATTTCTCCTGTAATAAGGCTTGGTATTCCACCTGCTAAGAGTACTAGAGGGAAACCGATAGTCAGCCCCAGGATTGAAATTAAACTATCCTTATCTGTTTTAGCAAATCGGGAATAATCTGGCATTAATACCGGCGTTAAAATCACCATGCCCACTACTGCTGAAATGGCTTGTGTGGTTGTCATAGATGCATTACCCGGAATTTGCAAAAGGGTAGGTATGCTATTCTGGGAAGTAGTGATATAAAGTACATAAACTACAAACAAAAGCATTAATGGTACTGCAATAGATGAGAAACGTTCAATAATCCGAAACCCATAAATGGAGGTCAAGGTCATTAAAATACTTCCTAATATGATACCGATCCAAACAGGAAAAGATACATTAAAAAGTTGCGCAAATGCATCTGTTAATGCTTGTCCAAATATTTCAACAGTCACCGCATACCAACCTAAGAGCGTTATGGCAACGAGCAAGTTGATGAGTAAAGCTCCTTTTTTTCCAAAGGAAAAGTGAAGGAGCATATAGGTAGATAAACGGGTTCTGTTCCCAATAATAGCGGTCACCGTGCAAAGAATACTTAGCACGAGGCAAACGCCCATAAAGACCCAAAAGGCTTTTTCTAGCCCTAGGGCCTGAGTAACTTCTGAACCCACAAAAAAAACGGGTAATGTGACGCCAATACCTACGATAATAGAAGCAATACGAATGCCGTTGACTGTTTTGTCTTCAGGAACTTTAGTTCTTGAATAATCATCGATAATCGGTGCTTCTTTATCTAGCATTAATACGTTCCTATTAGTTTTTCAGCCAAGGGCTTCAGGGTTGGGTGTGTGTACACACCATCTTCTACTATTTGTATATCATCTAGGTAGATACTTACTTTATTTACAATCCCATCGAAATGAGATTTAGCGATTTGCCCTAGTGGCGGCATATCCATGGGACTGGTATGTCCAAAACCAAAATCGACACCACCCCACACACGCTCGTCTTCAACAATTTCTCCACACATTTTTCGTACACTAGGATTAATCCCAAACATATTATGAGATATTTTATACATGTTGGGGTCATCGAAAGAAGCTAAATATTTTTTAAATTTTTCCGCTTCTTTTTCTGTGCCTTTTACATCAACAATAGTACTGTCTTTCATGGTAAACGCTACGCTATTATCATTTCCATAGATATCGGTATGTTGTAACAAATCAAAAACAATGGTCCCGTTCATACTTCCTATTTTGGGTACGATATTTACATATCCGGGAGCAGTCCCAAATTTAGGCATTGAAAAATCACCATCATCAATATCAAAGGAATAATCTAGATTAATATCATACGAAACATCCGTACCGTTGGCACTAGTTATACGTATGGTTTTGCAATCAAGAATCATATCTTTTACCTTGTTGAGCATTTTACCCAAATCAGGTACGCTGTACCCAGTAAAAGTTCTTTTTAAGGATTGTACGCTAGAATCGGCAATGATTAAATAACGTAATTTTTTATTGTTTTTAAAAGCATTTTCCCAAATATCAGAATATAAAAGAACGGTAGAATTACATTCCAACCAAACATCTACATTACTCAAAGTGGCAGTTAATGCGGCTGCTGGCCAATCTTTGACTCCTGCCTGTCCGTCTTCTTTTGCTTTTGGTGTCCAGATTAGTAGTGGCAATCCGCCTACTTCAGAAGCAGCGTCTGCAAAGGCTTGCATAAGTTGTGGGTCAGAACCAGAATCGGCCGTAATGGCAACAGATTCACCTGCTTTTACCTTAAACATATCTTGTATAATTACCTTGGCAACCAAGGTGCAGTCTAAATTTGTATTAGTGCTCATAGTATTTGTGTTATAAAAAAGTAAGGAGTAATATTTTTAAGGGGATCTTCTTTTTGTTTAAAAATATTAGAAATTGATTGAAATTGAAGCACCGTATGTTGCTGGTCTGCCTCTCCAACCAAAGTCATCAAAACCACCAAATAATGATCCTGGAACATACTCTGTATAGTATTGTTTATCTAATATGTTATTTCCCCAGATGGTAAATTTCAGGTTGTCAAAAGAAATAGAAGCACGTGCATCTAGTAATTGGTAGGCATTTGTTGTAAATGCATCTGAGTTATTTTCATCCCAATAGGTTTTTCCTGTGCTATTTAGATTAATACTACCGTCAAAATTTAATTTTTCGGTCAAAGCAAAACTAGATTCTAAACCTATATTGAAGTTGTTTTGAGGAACAAAAGGAGTCTTTTTACCATTAAAGGCATTAAGATCTGTTGCGGTACCATCAACACCACCGGTAGTACCACCTTCTGTAATTTCAGAATCTACAAAACCATAATTAGCTAATAAATCTAAGAACTTAGACAATCTAAGTTTTGCGTCAAATTCAAAACCAATAATTCTACTCTTATCATAATTATAGTTTCCAGGATAAAAGGTGTCCAGATCAAATATATACTGCTGTTGGTTAGAGAAATCTGTGTAAAAAGCAGATCCATTTAAAATAAATCGGTTGTTCCACATAGAAGATTTGAAACCTAGTTCAAAATTATCCGTCAATTCATCTTCATAATCTCTGTTAAAACGATCGGTCACTGCAGGGTTAAATCCACCTGTTCGGTATCCTCTTCCGTAATTAGTATAGACCAAAACATTCTCGGTAGCTTGGTACGATATAGAAGCTTTAGGTTGTATGATATTATTAGAACGCTCAAAAGTATCACCAGATAAATGATCTTCTTGTTCGAAAGTATCATTATCGTATCGGAAGCCTGCCGAAGCCGTAAGATTGTCCGTTAATTTATAATCTATGAAACCAAATAGGGCATAGGTCTTTGTAGTGTTGATAACATCTGCGGCTATTCCGTAAAATAACTGATTTAAGTCAAAATCTCTATTTAGTCCGTCTTGAAAAAATGGCTTTTCAATATCTTGATAAAAGCCACCAGCACTCCAATTAATTTTTCCTTCAGAAGCGATGTTATTAAAGCGTAGTTCTTGATTAAAAGTTTTGGTTTCAGCGGTCTCTCCTTGTGTGAAATCATCAAAAGGAATAAAGTCCAAATCACCACTCAAAGAACGATCAACATAGTTGTAGGAAGTAATACTTTGCATTTTAACTTTGCCCGGAGTATATTCTAAAGAAAGACTTCCAAAAGCATTGTTGATATCTGATTTTCCAGGTTCATCATGGTTGATAACATTATTGCCGTCTTCTGGGTTTGGAGAAAGTGCTCCTCCAGGAGCGCCATCTACAAAGATATTTCCTGTAGGATTTACGGAATAGTATGCGGCACCGCCACTTACATCAATAAATTGTAGTGTAGCACTGGCTTTAAAATTGTCTGCAATTCTAGCGATAATCTGACCACGAACATTGAATTCTCTAGAGAAATCTACTTTTTCATTGTTATATTCATTGGTTAACAAACCGTCAAAATTTTTAAATTGTGTAGATAAGCGGTAAAATACTTTATCTTTTTTGATAGCCCCGGAAGAAACAAATTGGGTTAATAAAGCATTTGCGTTTCCATAGCCTAAGGTCAAATTGTTTTTGTTCGTATTTACAGGTTCTTTAGAGTAAATGTTAATAGCTCCTCCAATGGCATTTTTACCATAGAGTGCCCCTTGAGGACCTTTTACTACTTCTATCAAAGCCAAATCAAACAATTCTTGATTTAATAAACTTGGATCTGGAATGGTGACACCATCTATAACAAAAGCCACAGGCGCATCTGCATTTCGTATTTGAGGAATACCTCTTATGGTTAAAAAATTAATCCCTGCAGCTTGTGAACTGTTTAATTTTAGGTTCGGTACTAATTTTGCAAAATTGGTAACATTATTTATGCCATTTTTCTCAATGCCCTCACTGTTTAAAGCGGTTACAGATTCTGGGATAGACTGTATGGATTCTGTACGTTTCCGAGCCCTACCAACAACGCCTGTAAACCCTTGGACAACAACCTCATCCAATGCTTTTGCATCTTCTTCCATGGCAATACTAAGAACCGTTTTGTCTGTAGTATTTACTTCTTGATTTCTAAAACCGATATAAGAGAAGTTTAATACAGCTCCCGAAGCTACAGAAATTTGAAAATTTCCATTAAAGTCGGTAGTCACCCCATTGGTGGTTCCTTTTTCTAAAATATTAACGCCTGGCAAGACATCACTGCCGTCTGTTACAACGCCACTTATCGTTGTACGTTGCCCCAAGCTTAATAGGGGTAGTAATAATAGGGTAAATAGTACATTTCTCATAGTCCTCAGTTTTTAGAAATAATTTCGCTTTGGTTAGTTTTATGTGTTATAAATTTAATCTTCATCTATTAATTATGATTATTTATACTTATTAAAATATTATTTAATAATTTTAGAATGAAAATCGGAATTTATGAAAAAACAGGAAGTAGACTCTTTACCACTGACTGCAGCATACTTTAAACTATTATTAGAAGATCTGTATGCAAAATTTAAAGAGAATCATAAACTAAATGAACTTCCTAAGTCCATGCAATTTTTTGGTTACGGAAATTATAATGTAGAGAAGCCTAACCTTAAGAGTGATCTGGAGCAAATAGGGAGCGATTTTATTAATGGTAAATATTTATATGATAAGGTAAGAGATTATCATAAAGGAAAACCAGTCATAAAGCTCAATAGGTATTATAAGGCTATTGTCTTATTATATCTTGGATATGAATCTATTGATCAATTTTTAAATAAGAATACTTTAGGCGATGTAACTGAAAAGAAGCAACTAGATCTCTTGTATGATGCTACTGCGAACCAAACCTACTACTATGTAAATTACTATTTTGGAGAAGAAAATTTAATTCTAAAAGGAGAGACGGTGATTTCCAATAATTGGAAAAAGGTGAAGCACACCTATGTATACCCTAAGGAAGATGGGAGTATTGAAACTCATTATAATTTTGGCAATATTATTCGTCGTGAAGATACTTTACATATTAATTCTAAGACCTTGTTAGATGGTAAGTTGGTAGAAGGAGCTAGTGAAATTTATTATGTAGGTCATAATGATCTTGCTTCCTTAAAATTTTTAATTGGTACCTACTGCACTTTTGATAATTATACCAATACCGTTGCTGGCGAGGCAATTTGGGAAAAGTGTGCTTCCAAGGAGGATATGGAAGAACGGGTAAAAGACCCTAGGATTCCGCCTTATATTGCCATGGAGGTAAGGAATAAGCGCATCGTTAACAAGAGTATTGTACCCACTCAATTTTTAGAAATTTCTAATCATAGTCCCTATGCTTCTATCTATGAAAGTCTCACAGGTACGTATGAATTTAATTTTATGATAGATGGCGTAGGCGTAGAGCAGTTAAAATTTAAGATCGCGCCTAATAATTATAAGATGATTCCACTTACAGAGAATGTGTATTTTGAAAATGACAGTTTAAAACTTTTGAATAAAGGTTCAGTAGTGCATTTTAGTTTTGATTTTACAGGGATTATCGCTTTTGATCAAGTGCAAATATATTTTAAAACCTATTTTTTAAAACCGAATAGTGAAATACAAAATGGAACATTTAGTGGTATTGACAATGAAAATAGATTAGTAAATGGGGAAGTAAGAATTCAATTTAAAGCGAATGTTTATTAGAAGTGTGGATCAATAAATTCTTTCAGAGCTGCTTTAATGTTCCCGTCGAAATGTTTAACTATAGATCACCTGTAAGGTATAAGTTGCCGCTACTTTCCCTATTAATACCTACTTTAGTAACCCATACTTAATAATTAGGTAAACTTAGTGCTGGATAAACGTAAGATATTTGCTGGGCTAAATTACGTATGAAATGAAAACACCAATGATTAAACTAGTGGCACTCTCAGTACTCTTTACGATAGGTTCTTGTGATTCTGATGAGAAAACGGCAACACCAGGACCGGAAGAAAAAGAAAATATAACTATTTCCGAAGTACAATTTGTCAATGAATTTATACTTCCAGAGGCAACCGTTTTTGAGAATACTACGGTGGGCGGACTATCAGGGATAGATTATGCTAACAATACGTGGTATATGATTAGTGATGCTCCTAATGAGCCACATTTTTATACGGCGGCTATTGTTTTAAACCAAAAAGGGATCTCTGCAGTAACGATTACGTCTGTAAATAATTTTAAAGATGCGACAGGTACCCCTTTAGAAACAGGAATAACAGATCCTGAAGCTATCCGCTTTGCAGATGGAAACGTACTATGGACGAGTGAAGGGAATATGAACAACCTTATTGATCCTTCGGTGCGTATTGCAGCCTTAGATGGTACCATACGAAAAGAAATTACCTTACCAGAACGCTACAAAGCAACGGAATCATCAGCATTTGGACCACGCCATAATGGTGTTTTTGAAGGTCTGAGCCTTAGCTATGATGGAAATGGGTATTGGGTTTCTATGGAACTTCCTTTGAAACAAGACGGGGAAGAACCTACCTTGAAAGATACGGAGGCGCCAGTGCGAATAGCTTATATTGACAAGGCTACCAATACTTTTGGAAAAGAGATTGCCTATGAGTTAGATGCTGTGGCGCGCCCTGCTTTGTTAGGTACTACTTTTGAACTTAATGGAGTGGTAGAAATCGTAGCCTATGATGAAAATAAGTTTTTGGTATTAGAACGTTCTTTTTCTACGGGTTATGCAGATGGTGGGAATACCGTTAAACTTTATAAAGTTGATGCTACAAATGCAACCAATGTGAGTACGCTAGAAACGTTAAAAGGAGCTACCTATACCAAAGCAACGAAAACGCTTTTGTTTGATTTTGAAACCGTGCGTGACCAACTAACCGAAAATATGGTAGATAATATAGAGGGCATAACTTTTGGCCCTATTTTAGAAAATGGGAATCGTTCTTTAGTTCTGGTGGCTGATAATAATTTTAGTGCTTTTATTCCGCAACTAAACCAGTTTATCTTATTGGAAATTCTCAACTAAATTCCTTTCCGGAAACCTTTAAAAAATCTCCTCTTTAAGCATGCGCTTAAAGAGGAGATTTTTGCTTTTGTTTAAGCATCACCCGGCTAACTAAGTATAAAATCTACTATCAGTTATACAAGGTATTATCATGCGCGATCACATGCTCTTTTACCTTAAGTTGAAATTCTTGTGGTGTTTGTCCTGCATGTTGTTTAAAAAAGCGACTGAAGTACGAATGATCTTTGAAGTCTAAATTATAGGCTATTTCTTTAATTGTATTTTCACTGTGTATGATTTGACGTTTTGCTTCCAAGATTAACCGATCATGAATTAATTGCACGCCTGTTTTGTCTAATTTTTCTTTTAAAATCTGATTGAGGCGTTTGGCACTAATACCTAATTGTGCTGCATAAAATTTAGCAGTACGTTCTTCTTTATAATTATTCTCTAATAACAACATAAACTCATAAACACGTTTTTCATTAATGTCTTGTAGGGTAAAATGTTGCTCTTTTAAATGTATTAGCTTTAATAAGAATACTTTTAATAAGGCTTTGATCATCACCAAGTTCACCGTTGGTTTGTTATAATCTTCTTCTAAAAGTTGTAAAACCGAAACCAAACCTTTAGAAGTCTCCTCATTCACTTGCAAACAGGAAAATTCGCCTTGTATGTTGAACATTCTAAAAACATCCATCAGAAATTCCTTCAAATCACCTTCTAATAATTCTTGTTTAAAAGAAATTAAAACGCCATTTTTTCCTGCTTTGTTTAATTGATGCACCCGGTAAGGTGGAATCAAATAAATCCAATCGCCCTTTAAGGTTTGAAAATCATGCTGTGGCACATGCAGCGCATCTTCATTCCGTAGCCATACAATCTCAAAGAAATCTCTTCGCGCAGGATCATTTAAATAGGCCGGAGGGCAATTTCCTAAATCTCGAATATATAATACTTTATCACTAAGCATAGTACGGGTGTTTTTGGCATTCTATAGTGTTTTAACTATCTGCCTATTATCGCCCTAAAAACGTAGGGTTTCCAAAATGTACCACAAAAATAGCGAATAACACCATCGTTTTTTATCATTAGGGCAAATAGTACCAGACAACTATCAAATAGTATAACTCTTTAGCTTAAAAGCAGCAATAACTTTGTACTCGAAAGTACAGAACAATCAAATAAAGCATCAAATCAAAGGCAATGAAAAGCATACTCCATGTTAAAGAGACTCAATTAGTAGAAAGTGCTATGAACACCATTATGGATGAGCATATAAAACTGGTACATCTGATAACGTATGAAGAAATAGCAGGGCTAATTCCTACGCTTACCAATGCCAAACATATTTTTATTATGGGCGCTGGTAGAACGGGACTAATGATGAAAGCCGCTGCGATGCGATTAATGCATTTAGGGTATAAGGTTCATGTGGTCGGTGAGACTACGGCACCGGCAATTATGGAAGGGGATATCTTGATCGCAGGTTCTGGTTCTGGAACTACGAGTGGGATAGTTAGCGCGGCAGAAACGGCAAAAAAAGTAGGGGCTGAAGTACTATGTTTTACAACCAATCCCGCATCTGAATTGGCACAGCTGGCGAAACACACAGTAACCATTCCCGCAGCACAGAAGCAAGAAAGAGATACAGCAGTTTCCCAACAATATGCAGGCAGCCTCTTTGAGCAATCCTTATTATTAGTTTTTGATGCGCTGATACAAACACTCTGGGAATTAGACGGCAGTACTGCTTCCGAATTATGGAAGCGCCATGCCAATATGGAATAATACGAAGAATACACATAGAAATTAAGAATAGTTTAAAAGAGAAGAAAATGGCAAAATTACAAGTAGCAATAGATTTATTAGATATAGACGAAGCAATAGCTTTGGCAACTAAAGTAGCTCCGTACATAGATATCATAGAATTGGGTACCCCGCTTATTAAAAGCGAAGGACTAGCAGGAATTAGAAAGATGAAAGATGCTTTTCCTGATAAAATGGTGTTAGCAGATTTTAAAACGGCCGATGCCGGAGAATTAGAAGCAAATATGGCTTTTGGTGCAGGAGCAGACTACATTACTGTTTTAGGGGCAACAGGAGATTCTACCATTGCGGGAGCAGTAAAAGCAGCTAAGGAACATGGTAAAGGAGTTGTTGTAGATACTATCGGAGTAAAAGACAGAGTAAAGCGTGCAAAAGAAGCTATCGCTTTAGGAGCAGAGTTTGTAGAATTACATGCAGGTTTAGATGAGCAGGCAGAAGATGGATACTCTATACAAGTACTGATAGACGAAGCAGCAAGAGCAGGAGTAGCTGTTTCTATAGCGGGTGGTGTTAATTTAAAAAGCATTACTGCAGTTAAAAATTCTGGAGTTATAGTTGCTGTTGCAGGTGCCGCAATTTATGGCGCGGAAGATCCAGCAAAAGCCGCTCAAGAGTTACAGGCGCTAGCAATGGCTTAATCGTTTTGTAAATTGAATAAGCAGTTTTTATAAGTACAAATCCCCATTACGGCATTATGGGGATTTGTTATTTGGTATAGGTGCTAATGGTTTCTAAGGGTAGTAGGTAGCGGGTACAACAAATATTTAAGAGTATTTGTAGTATTTTAATTACGGATTGCGATGCTATTGCTCCGCATTTATCAATAATTTTGGATATCTTAGGTATTAAAAACCAAATTGTTATGACCGTATTAGATTATGTAATTATTGCCTTAAAACTTATTGTTTCTTTAAGCATCTTAAATGTGTGGTTATTGCAACCCCAAAAAGCGACCAAATGGCGTGGCGGCGCTGCTACGACAATCAAAGAAGAGTTTAAAGCGTATGGCTTATCAGAAACATTTTGTTACGTGATTGGCTTTTTAAAAATAACTTTAGCGTTGATTCTTTTAGCCTCTATAAAATTTGAAAGTTTAAGCTTAATAGGGAGTCTAGGATTAACCTTTTTATTATTGGGGTCTATCGTGATGCATTTTAAAATAAAAGACCCGCTATATAAATCATTTCCAGCCTTTTTGTTTGTGGTGATGAATTTAGGTATAGCCTATTTCTATCTTTAAAAATACAGGGTATACGTCTTAAATGCAATGATACTATTAAGTACGGCAAAGAAGAAAGACGGAGAAGATTGTAAAAAATTATCTTTGATTTTTAACCGAACGATAAATCCTGCTAACATTAGAATACTTAATCCTATAGCTGCTATAAAAAGCACTAAAGGTTGAAGGTATAATCCGATAACTAAACCCATGGCACCAAGTAGTTGCAAGTATCCTGTGGTGCGTCTAAATCGGACTAAATTATACCGTACAAACTCGTTGATTATAAAATCGGAGTAAAAACAACTGAATCCGAAATATAGAAAAGCCAGACTAGAAAACCAGATTAATAGAGGCAATAGATTCACAACATTTTTAGCTAAAGTTAATGATATTTAAAAAGATATAGGCTTAGTAGTTTACTAGAAATTTATATAATAAAAAACCGACCTGTAAAGGTCGGTTTTTTATTATATGCATATGTGTTTTCTATAAGTACGCCTTTAGCACTTCCTTTTGCGATTTTCTACGCAATAGTCTAATGGCTTTTTCTCTAATCTGTCTTACGCGTTCTCTGGTAATTTCAAATACTTCACCAATTTCAGTTAAACTCATTGGTGCTTTTACACCAATCCCATAATACAGACGTATAATTTCACTTTCTCTACTCGGCAGAGTGTTTAATAAATCTCCGATATCAGAAGTAAGTGATTCTTCCATCATTTTTGAATCAGGGCTGTTGGTTTCTTTAGACTGTACTACATTATATAGGTTAGAATCTTCGCCTTCTTTGAAAGGAGCATCCATAGAAAGGTGCTTTCCAGAATTTTTCATCGCCACTTTTACTTGTGCCGTACTCATGTCTAATTCTCTTGCAATTTCAATAGCACTTGGTGGTCTTTGGTAGCTTTGCTCTAAATAAGAAAAGACTTTGTTTATTTTGCTGATTTCCCCAATCTTATTCAAAGGTAAACGTACCATTCTTGATTGTTCCGATATCGCTTGTAAAATTGCTTGTCTGATCCACCAAACAGCATAGGAGATAAATTTAAATCCTCTAGTTTCATCAAAACGCTTGGCTGCTTTTACAAGTCCAACATTTCCTTCGTTAATTAAATCGGAAAGACGCAATCCGCTTCCTTGATATTGTTTCGCTACCGAAACTACAAAACGCAAGTTGGCGTTTACTAAAGTGTTTAATGCAACTTGATCTCCTTCACGAATTCTTTTTGCCATTTCTACTTCCTCATCAACAGTAATCATATCTAATTTTGATATTTCTTGAAAATACTTTTCTAATGATTTCGTATCTCTGTTTGTAATTTGTTTAGTGATCTTTAGTTGCCTCATATATGTGTTTTAGTTACTATTTCTTTTCCTTATTATACACTTTTTTCTACGTTATTCCTAATAAAATGGCATATAATATCAAAAAAAAGCTAAAAATGGCTATTTTTTGACGAAAAAGGGTGTTTTTTCGTCATTTCAATAAAAATAGGAGTGTAGTAATACTCGTTTTTGCCCTATCCTCTAATCATTTCCCTGTATAACCGAACGGTGCAAACAGGCGCCAAGCGTTGTATTCTCTAAAGGATAGTAGTGGCATTTCTTTTCTAAAAACAGGTGTATAAAAAATGCCTCTCTAAAGCGGACTTCAAAAAGGCATTTTTTAGGGTAGAACAATAGCGACTACCAACCGTCTAGTACACATTGCATGGTATAGGGTTCATTTTCTGATAAAGGCAAATCTTGTAATGCATCTTCTAAATAATTACCACTAGCTATACCGGTTGCATTTTTAAATCGGTAGGACCAGCAATACCTAAGATTCGTGTGTTCCTGAGAATAGGTCACTAAATTATCTTCTAAGATTAAGTTGTCAAAATCAGAAAACGCAGCAAAATACCCGTAGAATTTATTTCTGCGAACATCGGCATCCGCACTTTTATACATATACATACCACAATTGTTCATGACATTATCATGTACATAAGTAGCGCGGCTATGGCCTTTGTCGCCACCGCTAGAGTATTGTATGTATCCTAACCTACCATTTACAGAGCCACTAAGCATGGTAATAGTATTTCTTGCAATAATATTATGGGTTTTATGCCAAGACACAAGCGGCCCATCTATATACTCATTGCCTTCTCCTTGTTCTAATACATTGTCTAAAATGTATACATTTTTACCACTAGTATTCACAATATCTCCACCCGTATTATGATGAAAATAATTGTTCTGGATCAGGATATCTTCATCTACACGCCCAGCACCTTCTATATCTATTCCAAATTGCGGACTCGTACCATTTATATGGTGTATTTCATTATCAGTGATGGTAATACGGGTACCGCCCACTACAGAAATTCCCTGTCTGCGGTTGTTGTAAATGGTGTTGTTGGTAAAAGTAACATCCGTAGCTTCTAAAACAAGTGAACCATCACCAGTGGTATTTCTTATAATCATATGGTCAATAAGGACAACGTTACTATCGTTCCAAACACAAATTCCATGGCCTTCATCATGT
The DNA here is from genome assembly GCF_019278565.1 of Cellulophaga sp. HaHa_2_95. The sequence continues at coordinate 2,510,700 of NZ_CP058988.1, forward strand.
GCTACCTTATTATCACTCTCGCGAGGCGTAAATACATGGGTGTCTCTATCGCCTTGGATAATACCGTCTCTAACAATAATATTATCGCCATCTAAACTAAGTACGCAGTAGTTCCATTTATCATTGGTGTCTATTTCTAGAATAGCCCCTTCAGCAAACACAAACTCCGTATTCTCGTGTATTTCTATTCCACCTTGGTAAATGTCATTTTTCTCTTCACCTACCAAATAAGTCCCCTCCGGAAGCGTAACGGTAGCAAAACCTTCCGCATGTGCCCAATCTATAGCTGCCTGTAAATTGGTGGTGGTCGTTGCCGCATCGGTGCCATTATTAGGAATATTCCATTGTGCTATATCTATAGTATAGGCTTCGGTGCTCCTCATTGCAGGGAGTACAGAGCTGAAATTGAGTTCTGGTAAGCCAGCGTCATCTAAATTTTCTGTAGTTACTGTTTCCAGAACGTTGAGCTCGTCTTGCTTACAAGAGTATAAAGCCAATAGCGCGACAAGAAATAAGGTATAATGGGTCTTTTTCATATTATTTTTTTAGAAATAATTTAAGATGTAAACGGACATGCTACCCTTAAGTTTTAGGCAAAGCTCACCCATTAGATAGTAAACAGAATTTTTAATGAATTAGTATACCACTACCGCACTAGTGTGTTGAAGCGGAGTGGTAAATTCCTTTTTTTTGAATGTTATTCGAAATACGAAGGAGGAAAGCAAAGCGCCATACGACAGTCTTTTTTCTTGACACTGTGGGAAACCGCAGTGGGGTGGATCTTAAAATTCACTATATTTATTTTTCCCTCCTAGAATATAATATTTAATTTAAAACAAAGTATAATGTCTTTTTTTATAAAAAATAAAGATCAATTTAAATTAGAGGTTGATCAAGATGAAATTGGTTTTAGAAAATGTCAATTAGGAGCTATTTGGGCTGTTAAAAGTCACTATACTAAGAGTAATGCACCAGCTTTAATTAGTATGCCAACAGGTTCTGGTAAAACAGCTTTGATGATAGCAATATGTTTTGAATTGAAGATTAAAAAAGTATTAATAATTACTCCATCGGTTGTTATTAGAAAACAAATTTTTGATGTTTTTAGTGGAATGGAAATACTAAAGACCTTGGGTGTTTACAAGAATGAAGTTAAGCCTAATGTAAATAATCATATAGGATATTTAAAAAATGAAAATGATTGGATAGAAGCAACAAAATTATATGATGTGGTTGTTTCAACTCCACACAGTTGTTCTTCTGAAATGAAAGAAAACATAGCTCCTCCAAAAGATCTATTTGATTTAATAATTATTGATGAAGCACATCATACACCTGCAAAAATTTATAGGAGTGTGTTTAAAGATTATTCAGATTCGAAAATTATTTTGTTAACTGCAACTCCTTTTAGAAGAGACCGAAAAAGAATTCCTGGAGATTTAATTTATCATTATCCTATGGCTAAGGCTATAAAGGATGAAATATATAGACCTGTTACCTTTAAAAATGTAGACACTAAAAATGGAGAAAGTCAAGAAAAAGATTCGCTTTTGGCAGATGCTGCGATAGAAAATTTGAGGAAAGAACAAGAAAAAAATCCAAATGCTCAATTATTAATCAAAACTAAAAAAATTGATTCCGCTGAAGAATTAAAAATATTATATGAAGCTAAAGGAATATCGGTTGGTTTAATTCATAGTGGGAATACTACAAAACAAAATGAAGATTGTTTGATTAAATGTAAAAAAGGTGAGTTAGAAAGTTTAATTGCTGTAGGTATGATTGGAGAAGGTTTAGATATACCGACATTGAAAATAAGTGTACTACATGATATTCCAAGAACACTACCTACAACAATTCAATTTATTGGTAGAATTTCCAGAATACATAAAGAACAAATTGGAAATGCAATTTTAATTGCAGATAAAAACTATGTAAAAGGTGAAGTTAAGAAGTTATACTATTTTGATAAGTCTTGGGATTTACTAATTCCTGAATTAGTAGATAAAATTGTCACGAATTCACCTTTGTTCCCTGATTTAGAATCAAGTGAATTAAATCCATTAGGTTTATCTCCTGATGATTTGAAACCATTCTTTAGTACCAAGATCTATAAAACTAAAGTTGGCTTTGAGTTTATAAAAGGATTTCATAAAAAAATGCCTTCAGGAATTGAATTAGTATTTACACATCAAGATGATGTTAATTCCCCTTTAATATTAATTACAAAGCATAAGAAAACATTGCCTTGGGGAAAAGATTTAGCCTTGTTTCAAGATAATTATGATTTGCATATTTTATATTTAATTGATGATTTTTTATTTGAAAGTACGACTTCTGATTTGGTCTTAAATTATATGAAATCTAAACTATTTGACACAAAAAAATATGAAATTATCCCAGCATCATATATAAGAAATGGATTAAGTGATAATACCATTGGGCAGTACTTTATGGTTGGAATGTCAAATATTTATGGAAGTGGAGCATCAAATCCATCATATAAAATGTTAATGGGTCTTGAAGTGGAGTCTGCAGTTAAACATTCTGATGGTTCTGTATTTTCTTTTGGTCATGCATTATCAAGAATAGACGAAAATGAAACTAGAGGTATAGCCGTAAATAATGGTCGAATATGGGCAATTAAAAGGAAAAACCTTAGAGAATTTTCGTTTTGGTGTCAACATATTCATTCCCTAATTAAATTAGGAAATAATGAATCAAAAATTCCTAGGATGTCAAATTTAGCAGATTTCAAAACTGTTGAAATATTCGAAGATAATCCAGTTTCTGTTCTATTTGATAATGTTATATTTCAAATTGCTATTGTGAAAATTATAAAAGGGGATAAAGATTATGAAGGTTTTACTCCTGAAATACTTTTTGAGAAATTATCAGAAGAAAAGAAAAAAATTGAATGCGCACTTTTTGTTAAAAAAGATGAGCTAGCGAAAATCCACTTTAACTTTGATGATGAAAAAAAATGGGTAGTTACATCAGATAAAGATATCCATATTATAATGGATATTCCTTTTAAAGATCCAATTAATATTAGTTTTGAAGACTTTATTAATGATTATCCGCCGTTAATAATATTTCAGAATGCAAAGACATTAAAAGGCTCTACCTTATTTGCGCCAAAAATTAAAGAACAAAAATTTGATATTGATTTATTCAAAAATATTGAGAATGGATGGGATGATACTGATGTAACAAAGGAAGCAAAGCCACCAAAAAGAGGAAAAAAATATAATGTTCAACAAAAGACTATTAAAGTGATTACTGATAATCCCGATTACTCTGATAATGATATTGTAGTAATTGATGATGGAGCTGGAGAAATGGCTGATATAATATGGTTTTCTGAAAAGAAAAAAACAATTCACTTTTTTCATTGCAAATTTTCATATACAGATAATCCTGGAGCCGATATGCGAAATATAACTGAATTATTCCAGCAGGCTATGAGAAATTGTATATGGATAAGGTCCAGTTTTATAATTAAACAGTTATTATATAGAGTAACAAATACTCAAAATTCAACAATTTTAGATAATAAGTTAGATGAGTTGAACGATTTGCATAATGATTTTATTCCTACAGATTGGGATTATAAAGTTTATCTTGTTCAACCAGGTCTTTCAAAATCAGCTGTTTTTAATGATAAAATGACAAATGCCGAAAAACTTCTTTTAATTTTACATGACAGACTTAGTAGTTCGGGGTGTAATCTCTCAATTTGGGCATCAGAATAAGAAAATTTTTAATTTTCTTATAAAGGATATTTTTATCCTCTATAAAAATTATATATCTTTGGCATCTAAATAGGGGAGTTATGTTTTCAAAATCATGTGAGTATGGACTTAGGGCAGTACTTTTTATCGCACAACAGAGCGATAAAGATATTAAGGTGAGTATGACCACTATTTCTGAAGAAATAAACTCTCCGCAGGCATTTACCGCAAAAATATTACAGAAACTCACGAAAACACAAATTGTACATTCCTTAAAAGGACCCTATGGAGGATTTAGTATTTTACCCGAGAAGATGGATACAAAACTAAGTGAAATTGTGACCATACTAGATGGGGACAGTATCTATAAAGGCTGTGCTTTGGGCTTAAAACAATGTGATGCCAATTCGCCTTGTCCACTTCATTTTAAATTCGTTGAAATCCGTGATAATTTGCAGGATATGCTAGAAACCACCTCGATTAAATCGGTTGTGAATGATCTAAGTTTAGAAAGCATCATACTCAAACGCTAAAATTTAATTTAATAGAAGATAAAAAGGTCTTTTAATCCGTTATGAAAAAAAAGAAGTATAGTATTGCCATCACATTTATCTGGGTAGGGTTCATAGGCGCCATCAGCTTTATGGAGGCATGGTTAAAATTTAGGGCTCCAGGCATAGATACTGCATTGGGATTAGGTATTGGGCAATTGGTCTTTAGTGCGTTGAATAAAGTAGAAATTACCAGTGCCATATTTATACTAGTATTAAGTGTAGCCTCCAAAGAAAAAAATTCATTGCGCCTACAGGGATTGTTTTATACAGCAGTAGCCATTTTGGTATTACAAAGTGTGTGGTTATTGCCCGCTTTAGATACGAGAGCCAATTTAATACGGGAAGGCGTAGTGCTAGGGAAAAGCAAGTTACATCTATGGTACGTGCTCGTAGAGATCGTAAAAACAACCTGTCTTATTTTATTTGGATTTAGGAGCTTTAAACATTTAAATACAAACAATCAATAGGAATACGTAAGCACCTATAATTAAGAATATTAAAATTATAACAACAAATATATATACTATGAAAACAGCATCAATAACAGCGAATCTTAACTATTTGGAAGACCGACCAGCAGTGAGTGTTTTATTAAAAACAAACAGCACAAAAGAGGTGCGAATCCTCATGAAAAAAGGACAACAAATGAAAGAGCATAAAGCTCCTTTTCCAATAGTAGTAGAACTCTTTGAAGGCCTTATAGATTTTGGCGTAGCAGGAGAAAAACAGCAATTAAAAAGGGGAGATTTAATTGCCTTGGAGGCTAGTGTTCCCCATGATTTATTTTGTATTGAAGACGCTATTATCCGTTTGACCATTTCTACAGCAGATAGTGTAGACCGTGTAAAAAATGTAGCCAATTAATTCTTGAAAAGAAACAACCATGAAAAAAGTTTGGATTGCATTTTCTAGCGTAGTCATACTCTCATTTATTGCGCTTATATGGGTAGGAACAGAAGTATATCAAACACAACCTCCTATTCCTGAAACTGTTACGATTAAAGAAACGGGAGAAACGGTTTTTACAAAGGCGGATATACAAATAGGACAGAATGTCTGGGAATCTATAGGCGGGATGGAAGTAGGTTCTATCTGGGGTCACGGAAGTTATGTGGCTCCTGATTGGTCTGCCGATTGGATTCATAAAGAAGCTGTGTTTATGTTGGACGCTTGGGCTCAAAAAGATTTTAATATATCTTATGGTGCCTTAGAGGTTGAAAATAAAGCAGCCTTAAAAGCACGGTTAATTAAAGATATTAAAACCAATAGCTACAACCCAAAGACCGGAGCTATAACTATTTCTGCCGCACGTTATGCTGCAATTAGGAACAATACTGCTCACTATACCCGTATTTTTTCTGAAGGTTATGAGCAATATGCCATTCCAGAAGGGGCCTTAACAGATCAAGTAAAACTAGCGCAGCTAAATGCTTTTTTGTTCTGGACCTCTTGGGCGGCGAGTACCAATAGACCTAATGAGGACTATACCTATACCTCTAATTGGCCGCATGAACCACTAATAGGAAATACCATTACTCCAGATTCTCAAATTTGGTCTGGTTTTTCAATTGTGCTATTACTCCTGTTTATTGGCGCCTTGAGTTATTATTACATTCGCAACCATGAGAAAGGAGAGGCGGTAATTCACCCTAAACAAGATCCTTTAGATACCTTAGTATTAACCAGATCACAGAGGGCGGTATTAAAATACTTTATAGTGATCTCGTTATTGATTGCCTTACAAGTGGTTCTTGGAGCGCTAACGGTGCATTATACCGTAGAAGGGCAAGCGTTTTTTGGATTTGATTTGTCTAGTTTCTTACCTTATTCCATTACCAGAACATGGCACACCCAATTGGCAGTATTTTGGATTGCCGCTACATGGCTGGCTACTGGATTGTTTTTAGCACCGATGATTAGCGGTAAAGAAATGAAGTTTCAAGTATTCGGGATCAATTTTCTATTTGTCGCCTTAATTGTAATTGTATTAGGATCGATGTTAGGGGAGTGGTTAGGCGTACATCAGTTTTTAGATTTAACCACCAATTTCTTTTTTGGCCATCAAGGCTATGAGTATATGGATTTAGGTAGGTTTTGGCAAATATTCTTGGGCATAGGTTTAGTATTGTGGGTGTTGATGGTAGGTAGACACGTAGTTTTTGCAATTAAAAAGAATGATGATTCTAAGCACTTGCTAATCATTCTACTCATTTCTGTAATAGCTATAGGGATGTTCTTTTTCTCTGGATTAATGTATGGCGAAAACAGTAGTTTGCCGGTAATTAATTATTGGCGCTGGTGGTTGGTACACCTTTGGGTAGAAGGTTTCTTTGAAGTATTTGCGACGGTAATAATTGCTTTTATCTTCTTACGGATGAAAATTCTATCCGCAAAAACAGCAGGAAAAGCGTCCATTGCTTCGGCGACGATTTTTCTAGCAGGCGGAATCATTGGAACCTTACATCATTTATATTATTCGGGCACACCCGTGCAAGCCATTGCATTAGGAGCTACGTTTAGTGCACTAGAAGTAGTACCGCTAACGCTCATGGGTTTCGAAATTCGTGAAAACTGGAACCTTTTAAAATCCAATGAATGGATGCAAAAATACAAATGGCCTGTATTCTTTTTTATTGCGGTAGCCTTTTGGAATATGGTAGGCGCAGGGGTGTTCGGGTTCTTAATTAATCCGCCTATTGCACTCTATTACATTCAGGGTTTAAATACTACCGCAGTACATGCGCATACCGCTTTATTTGGGGTGTATGGTTTACTGGGAATGGGCTTTATCATCATCTGTTTGCGTTTCTACTCAGACCGGGTGTGGAATTCTGTAAAATTGAAAAGAGCCTTTTGGTTCTTGAATATTGGATTAGTAGCCATGGTGGTCTTAAGTTTATTACCCATAGGAATTATACAAGCGTATACGTCTATTACTAAAGGATATTCTTTTGCTAGAGATGCAGAATTACTATATTCACCAACCGTACAAACCTTAAAATGGATGCGTATGATTGGCGATATCATATTCTCTATAGGAATATTTTATTTCTGTTGGTTTACCATTCAAGAAAGTGTGTATTGTATCAAAAAGAAAAATTAATTAAAAATCAACACAGCCTAATTTTTAGTCTGTGTTGCATTTTATAACATATAAGATGAAAGACATAGAAAACAGAGCAGAGATTACTTTATTGGTACATACTTTTTATGCTGAAGTTAGAAAAAACGATTTGTTAGGACCAATCTTTAACGAACATATCTCAGCAGCGCAATGGCCGGCACATTTAGAAAAACTAACCGATTTTTGGGAAACCGCATTATTAGGGAATGTCTGTTTTAAAGGCAACCCTAGCGAAGCACATTTAAAAGTAGATGCCCATATGAAACATAGCATTGAACAGACGCATTTTGATACGTGGTTGCAATTATGGGCAGCAACCATAGATACCTTATATGTAGGTGCTGTAGCAGAACGCGCTAAAGAAGGATCAAGAAGAATGGCTATTGGTCAGTTTCAACATATTTCTAAAAACAGACCAACCTGCATGCGGTAATAGGGTGCTAAAATATGGTAAGCTATTATTTAAAAGGGTGTAAGAACTTAAATTCAAAAAGATAGGTCTAGTCGCTACAGGAGCATGCTAGACCTTATTTTATTTACGGGGTAAAAGAAGGGAGTTCTACGACGTAAGATTCAACAGACTTGCCATCTTCAGAACCGCTCCAGTCAGAACCAAAAAGGACTCTAGTTCCTGTAGGGCTGATTACCGCATGCGGTTCTCCCCAATAATCAAATTGGTCTTCATCGGCTCTGTGGTGTCCAATTCTGTACACCTCAATATTTCCAGGTTCAACACGTGCAATCACTAATTCTTGATCTAATAATGCTTGTCCGTCTTCATCAAAACCAATCATTGAAGCAGCAATCCACCCCGGATTTTTATGAGCAACTGCAGAAATATGAGTCCCTTTTTTTGGATAAGCATACCCTTGAGCTTCAGAAATTACAGGAAGACACTCCCCCGTGTTTAAATTGAAAGCAATAATATTCCCTTGACAGCCACCACTTGGTCCGCCATCAAAACTTACCGAATAATCAGTATCCGTTCCATCAGTCATTTGCCCTAAACAAGAATGCTCTGGCTTGCTTTTGTTAAGTCTAGCCACAAAATTACCATTGGCGTCATAAGAAGATACATTATGATAAAATAAGGTGCCACTAGGTGCTGGCATAACGGCCGCATAATTTACATCATCAAGATTGAAGGTGGTTAGGTTCTTAGTAGAGAAACGGTACGAATAGGTGGTGCTATTATCACATCTAAAACCTATTACATCAGAATCCCAAGACATCATTTGCACATCATTGCCCATACTAATACTGCCATCACAACCTGTGACGTCTTTTAAATTGACTAAAATCTCTTTCGTTGATGATGAAATGCGGTATTTAATAAAATCATCCGTACTAGCATCTAAATAATAGAGGACATCTGCATCATTGAAATCCCAGAATAGTTGCTCTAAATCATCCGGACGTAGGTCCTCAAGATTCCGAATAAATTCATAGGTCATGCCATCTAGTAATTGATGTACACCGTTTGTTTGGTCGTATAGAATCATTCTAGTTTCATCGGCATTCCAAGCTTGGATGGTACTGTACATAGGCTTGATAATCCCGCCGTCTCCAGCATTTGATATTCTGCGAATGGTTGTTCCGAAAGAAGGATCTATGATAGTCTTTAAATATTCGGGTTTGGCAATATCTTGCATAGGGTGTGGTTCAAGATCATTGGCAATCAATGTGGTAGCAACAGGGTTTTCTTCATTAGGCTCTTCTTCATCAATAGGGGTTATTGATTCTTCGGTTTCACTAGGAACAACAACCTTGGCATCATCACTAGTACAGCTATATAAAGCGAAAACTAGGTATAGAATGCCTACGTAAGATTTTAAATTTTTCATGAGATTCATGTAATGGGGTTTAAGGATGTACGTAAATAGTGACCCTATAGTTGTTTTTGTTTCCTTTTTTTGTTTAATCTATGCGGTGTAAAGTATTAGCAGTGTTTAACTTATACGTTATTACAACTGATGGCTATAGTGCAATTAGAAAGGAGAATAGGTGCTTTTCCGGATATCTTCGCGTTCCTATTTTTGTAAGATGCTTATAAATTGTCACCCTAAAATCAAAAGATTATCCGCAGGTTTTTTATCTAATTAGGAAATTAATAGGACTAAAAGTTACGATTCATAAATAATACCTAATCAACTAAAATAGAACTCTTTTACTACCTAAATAATACTTAAATTGGTTGGGCATAGGAAAATACCCTGTAGCTAAAACAAACCTATTTTTACGTATTTTATAAAACACTTCCCTATGGTATTGCGAATTAGTTTTAATTTATTGTTTGAGTTAGAAGTACCTACGCCGTTTATATTAATGTTGCGCCCACGAAGTAATGCGGCACAATGGGTAGAACGTGAAGAATACAAAATTTCGCCCATGATACCGGTGGTTGAACATACAGATATTGCGGGTAACCTTTGTCAACGACTGATTGCTCCTTCGGGAAATTTCTCCATTAGTACTAAGGCAGAGGTACAAGTTCCAGATGTAGTTGCTGTTCATTTTGGAGCTCCGTTTGTAGAGATTCAAAATTTACCAGATTCAATCTTACGTTATTTATTACCGAGTAGGTATTGTGAATCAGATCGTTTTAATGATTTAGCGGTGTCTATTACAGCAAATGAATTACCAGGATATAATCAAGTTGCTGCTATTGAATCTTGGTTGCGGAATACAATCAGCTATATTCCAGGGAGCAGTAATTTTCCTATTTCCGCGGTAGATGTTAACTATCGACAATCTGGGGTTTGTAGAGACTTAGCCCATTTAGGCATTGCCTTATGCCGCAGTATAAGCATTCCTGCTCGTATTGTTGTGGGATATTTACATAATTTAAAACCGATGGATATGCATGCCTGGTTTGAAGTGTATGTAGGTGGATGCTGGTATACGTTTGATGCCACACAATCGGACAAAAAAGGAGGTTATGTTGCTTTAGGCTATGGTACCGATGCCGCAGATGTTGCCGTTTTTAATCAATTTGGTCCAGGTGTTGTTCCTTTAAAACAGGTAGTAACTGTTGAAAAAATAGCAGAAGAACAGGAAGATTTCTACACCAAATTTTAGTAGCTACAGCCTGAAATAAAAAACAAATGAATGATAGTATATTTCATAAAAAATCGCTTTATTATGTTTTTGTTGTAGGTCCGCCTAAGCATTGCGTATACGAGTCTAAATAAATAACATCTAATAGTTAATTTTGCTCTTAGATAATTTTCACATTAATTTCTTAGTCGATGTCAATACAAGTAGCCATAAGGCATTACACAGAATACAAATATGATAAGCATATTAAATTATCGCCACAGGTAATTAGGCTACGTCCTGCACCACATTCTCGTACCCCGATTAAAGGATATAGTTTGAATATCAATCCTAAAAATCACTTTATCAACTGGCAGCAAGATCCTTTTGGAAACTACATGGCTAGAATTGTTTTTCCAGATAAAGTAGATCATTTTTCGGTAGATGTAGAGGTAATTGCAGATCTGGTAGTAATTAATCCTTTCGATTTTTTTATTGAAGAATATGCTTCAAAACCAGGTTTTACGTACGAAGAAGGCTTGTTACAACAATTATCGCCTTACTTAGAGATAAAAGAAAAAGATGCCTTGATGCTCAATTTGGTTAAGGAAGCAAAAGCGCTTTTAACCGATGATATGAATATGGTTGATTCTTTAGTCGCCTTAAATCAGTTGATATATAATCAGTTATCCTATAACATCCGCTTGGAAGCAGGAGTACAATCTTGTGAAGAAACCTTGCAGTTAAAATCAGGCTCTTGTCGTGATTTTACCTGGGTATTGGTACAATTATTACGTCATTTGGGATTGGCATCACGTTTTGCCTCAGGGTATTTGGTGCAATTAAAACCAGATGTTAAATCGCTTACGGGGCCTTCAGGAGCCGAGGAAGATTTTACAGATTTACACGCTTGGGCAGAAGTTTATGTTCCAGGAGCTGGTTGGATAGGTTTAGATGCTACCTCAGGCTTGTTTGCTGGGGAAGGACATATTCCTTTGGCGTGTACTCCTAATCCAGATAGTGCCGCCCCAATTTCAGGGCTTGCAGAAGCAGCAAAAACCGAATTTCATTTTGAAAATACTGTAACGCGTATTGTAGAAAAACCCCGAGTAACTAAACCTTATTCTGATGAACAGTGGAATGATATTGTTACCTTAGGAGAGCAAGTGGATGCGGTATTGTTAGCGAAGGATGTACGGCTAACCATGGGAGGAGAACCCACGTTTGTTGCTACAGACAATCAAGATGCACCAGAGTGGAATTCTGCAGCAGATGGCGCACAAAAGCGTAAATTATCAAATGAACTTTTTCATAAACTTAAAGATGAATTTGGTACGGGAGCTTTAATGCTGTACGGACAAGGAAAATGGTATCCTGGAGAGCCTTTGCCTCGTTGGAAATTAGGATGTTACTGGCGTAAAGATGGCTTGCCAATTTGGAATAATGATACGCTTTTAGCAGACCTTTCCCACGACTACAAATTTACGGTAGATGATGCGGATACGTTTATGAACGCTTTAGCAAAATCCTTACAACTAAACCAAGAATGTATACACCCTGCGTATGAAGATCCCTTTTATTTTGCATGGGAAGAAAGTAATATACCTATAGATGTAGATCCTTTAAAACTCGATTTAGAAGCTCCATTAGAACGTCAGCGTTTGTCAGAATTGTTGCAACACGGTATGAATAAACCTATCGGTTATTCCATACCAATTGCATGGAATTTTGAGAATAGTACGTGGGAAACTTGTGCGTGGAAATTCCGTAGAAAAAACCTGTTCCTAGTTCCTGGAAACTCTCCTTTAGGCTTACGATTGCCGTTGAAATCTATTCAGGCATTTGATCACGAAGAAGTGAAAGTGAAGCCAGAACCTAGTTTATTTGAAGCAGCAGAGGCATTACCCAGTATAAAAGAAAATACAGCAAAGAGCGAAAGGCGTCAGCAAATAGCAGATAGTGAGTCCATTTTTATTACCAGTTTATCAGTAGAAATAAGAGCAGGAAAACTCTTTATATTTTTACCACCGCTGACACATTTTGAACATTACCTTCAATTGGTAAATCATATCGAGGTAGTAGCTGAGAAGTTACAAATGCCTATTCTTATTGAAGGGTATGATCCTCCTTCAGATAATCGCATCCAGAAATTTCAAATCACACCCGATCCAGGCGTTATTGAAGTGAATATTCATCCCGCAAGTAGTTGGAAAGAAATTCTCAATAATTATGATATTCTTTATAAAAAAGCTGCGGCAACTCAATTAACTACAGAAAAGTTTAATCTAGACGGAAAACATACCGGAACTGGTGGTGGGAACCATGTAACGCTAGGAGGAGTAACCCCAGCAGACAGTCCGTTACTTCGCAGACCAGATGTATTGCGTAGTTTTATTACTTATTGGCAACATCACCCCTCATTATCGTATTTGTTTTCTACACAGTTTATTGGTCCTACAAGTCAGGCACCACGAGTAGATGAAGGGCGTGATGAAATGTTATACGAGCTAGAATTGGCTTTTCAGCAAATACCAGAAGACCTAAAAGAAAACGAAGTACCATTTTGGTTAGTAGATCGTATCTTCAGAAATTTATTGGTAGATATTACGGGGAATACCCATAGAGCAGAATTTTGTATTGATAAATTGTATTCTCCAGATTCTTCAACAGGACGTTTGGGGATTCTAGAGTTTAGAGGATTTGATATGCCACCACATTATCAAATGTGTATGGTACAATTTTTATTGATACGCTCCTTAATGGCTTGGTTTTGGGAAAAACCTTATGAACATAAATTAGTGCGTTGGGGAACAGCTCTCCATGACCGGTTTTTATTGCCCCATTATTGTTCTAACGATTTAGGCGATGTAATGAAGGACTTACAAAATGCAGGATATAAAATGAATTTGGATTGGTTTGATCCATTTTTTGCCTTCCGTTTTCCATTTTTAGGAGAATTACAAGTAGACAATATCCATATAGAATTAACCATGGCAATTGAACCTTGGCATGTACTAGGAGAAGAAATGTCTAGCACAGGAACAGCACGTTTTGTAGATTCTTCATTAGAAAGAATTCAAGTAAAAGTTAGCGGATTAACAGATTCTCGTTACATACTCATTTGTAATGGATGCCGTATTCCACTAAAAAACACAGGCGTTCAGGGCGAATATGTGGCAGGAATACGCTACCGCGCATGGCAGCCGCCTTCTGCATTACATCCAACGCTAGGGGCGGATACTCCTTTAGTAATTGATTTGTATGATACCTGGTCTAAAAAATCTGTGGCGGCTTGCAAATACCATGTGGCACATCCAGGAGGGCGCAATTATGAAACCTTTCCTGTGAATAGTTATGAGGCAGAATCGCGACGTATTTCTAGATTTTTTGATTTTGGACATACCGTTAATTTGGTAGAACCGACCGTAGCAACACAACAGTCTGCAGGACGCTATATTACACCAATACAAATTACAACGCAGTATGATATTAGTGGCGAAGTAGTAAATCCTGATTATCCATATACTATGGATTTGAGACAATATAAAGCGAAAAAGAAAATTCAATAATGGACAACCAGCTTTATAAAGAAGATATGATTTCTTCTTTATTACATAAAAAAGTCGAAAGTAATTCTCCCTATTTTGACGAAATAACATCGCCTGACGGTTCAGTGCATCCGCATTGGGAAAAGATATTGGATACCTTTAATACGCTTGGGAAAGAGGAGATGGATGAGCGCCAGCTTCAACTAAAGCGGCAATTGAAAGAAAATGGGGTTACCTATAATATTTATGGTGATCCGGATGGGATGAACAGGCCTTGGATGCTTGATTCTGTGCCCATGATTTTTGGAGAGGAAGATTGGAACGTCATAGAATCAGGGCTGAAACAGCGTACTGTTTTATTAAATCATATTTTAAAAGATATCTATGGCAAACGTACACTTATTCGTTCTGGCCATATCCCTTTTGAATTGATCTATAATCACAAAGGATTTTTACGGCAGGTTGATAAATTAAAAATTCCGGGAGAGCAACAATTGATACAGTATTCTGCCGATTTAGCACGTGGGCCGAATGGTAAAATGTGGGTTTTGCATGACCGTACAGATGCGCCTTCGGGAGCAGGATATACCTTTGAAAATAGGGTGGCCATGACCCGAGTTTTTCCTGAAATGATTCGAGAAAATCAGATTAGAAAAATCAATACGTACTACGAAACTTTAAAGAGAACCATAACAAATCTCGCATGGCAAAATAAGGAAGAGCCAAGAGTAGTTTTTCTTTCACCAGGTTCAGAAAACGAGGCTTATTTTGAGCATGCTTACCTTTCTTCATTGATGGGTTTTACCTTGGTAAGTGGTGCAGATCTTACGGTCAGTGATGGGTATGTTTGGTTAAAAACAATAAAAGGACTTAAAAAAGTAGATGTTATCGTACGTCGAGTTGATGATGTTTTCTGCGATCCTTTAGAGTTTAAAATGAACTCGCAATTAGGCGTTGTAGGCCTTATGGAGGCAGTACGTCAGCAAAAGGTAATGCTTATAAATCCTTTAGGCAGCAGGATTCTTGAAAATCCAGGCTTAATGGCATTTTTACCCAAGCTATGTAGGCATATTTTAGGGGAAGAACTTATTCTACCTTCTGTTGCTACATGGTGGTGCGGACAAGCAGCCGCAAAACAATATGTATTTGATAATTTAGAAAAATTAATTATCAGAAAAATATATAGCGATGATACAAGTAGTGCCATGTATGGCTCATCATTAGATGAGGAACAGATAGCAACCCTTAAGAATGAAATTAATATGAGGCCTTATTTGTATGTAGGTCAAGAAAGGGTAAATTTTTCTACAACGCCATCATACATAGACGGTAAGTTAGCTTCTAGAAATGCGGTATTTAGAAGTTATGTTGTCGCAGATACAACGGACCATTCGTACCAAGTGATGCCGGGTGGATTAACCCGAAGTTCTGCAGATGAAGGAACGTTTATAGTTTCCAATCAAGCGGGAGGGATCAGTAAAGATACTTGGGTGCTTGGTAGTGATAAACATACAAAATCAGAAAGTGTACCAAATAAAATTCCGCAAACAGAAAATGTATTGCCGAGTAGTACCGCAGAAAAATTATTCTGGTTGGGCAGGTATGTAGAACGTTCTATTTTCTTAGTGCGTCTGGCACGCGTTATTATAAAGAAGTATTATGAAACTGAGGATAACTTAAATATTGAAAAAGATGTGGTACTCTGCTCTTTATTAAAATCATTTTCTAATATCACCTTGTTATTGCCAGGTTTTGAAGATAAAGAAACATTAGTAAATCCTGAAAAAGAACTCATTTCTGTAATCACTGATGTAACAAAGGCAGGTTCCTTGAATCACTCCTTACAAGCATTTTTACGTAACGCCTATGCGGTACGTGACCGTTTGGGTCTTGATAGTTGGCGCATATTAGATCATATTTCAGAAGAAAGTAACAAGCTTAAAGAGAGCACTAGAATCAATGATATTAGTTATATTTTAGATGGTTTAATTATACGACTCATGGCGTATCATGGCTTACGGGTAGATACGATGACAAGAGATGTTTCTTGGAATTTACAGTGTATAGGAAGTGACCTAGAATCTTCTTATATGACCTGTACTTTTTTAAAAAATATCCTATCTAAGGAACTGGATAGCGAAACAGAAAAATCGCTCCTAGAGTGCGTGTTAATTAATAACGAGAGTTTAATTACATATCGTTATATGTATAGATCTACTATTGAATTCACCAATACATTAACATTGTTGTTGCTAAATGAATTGAATCCACGATCTGTAGTGTACCAAATTACACAACTTGAAAAACGTGTAAATCGCATGCCAAAAACTTCTGAAGTACAGCTACAGCTTAGTTTAATACAGAAAAAACTTTTAGAGGCAACGACCTTGGTTCGTTTAAGCGAACCTAACCTATTAAAAAAAGGAAAGAAAAAGTCAGGTTCTAGAAAAGACTTAGTCCTTTTAATGGAAAAATTAGAACAGTTGCTTGGAGATGCTTCGAGTTTATTTATAAGTCAATATTTTAACCATACGGAAACTACATTTGGTTTTGTAAGCACTAAAATTCCAGAAATATGATTTACGAAGTGAAACACAAAACAGTATACGAATACCAATCTATGGTTTCCTTATGCCATAATATCGTATTTCAGGTAAGTGGTAATAATACTTTACAGGAAATCAATTCCTCTAAATGTACTATTGATCCCGAGCCTAATTTTATAATGGAACGAGAAGATTTTTTTGAAAATAAGTACTTCTATTTTTCACTGCAAAAAGCCCACAAAAAGCTTGTCGTAGAAAGCACCAATGAAATTACAGTGCATCCGCCAACGTGGTTGGCTATAAATCCTGCCGAAACACCTGCTTGGGAATCGGTAGTTAAATTGCTGCAGTCTATAGATACCTCTAATGATATCCGGCAATTTTATTTAGAATCGCCACATGTTACTTTCTTATCAGCTATACGTGCGTATGCTTTAGTGTCTTTTACTCCAAACAGGCCAATAATGGAAGCGATGCATGAATTAAATACACGTATTTATACCGATTTTACATTTACGCCCGGCTTCACGGAAATAAGTACTCCTCTAGAAGAAGTGTTTAAACATAAAAAAGGAGTATGTCAAGATTATGCACATTTTGGTTTGGCTTGTGTGCGTTCTATTGGCTTGTCTGCTAGGTATATAAGTGGGTATATTGAAACTATTCCTCCACCAGGAAAACCCAAGTTAGCAGGAGCAGATGCTTCTCATGCTTGGATGTCTTTATATATACCTGACATAGGTTGGGTAGAGTTTGATGCTACAAACAATCTTTTAGTATCAGACCAGCATATACGTGTGGCTAAAGGACGTGATTTTTCCGATGTTGTTCCCTTAAAAGGAATCGTGTATTCTGGAGGAGGTCAGCATATGGAGGTTACCGTAGATGTTACCCGCAAAAGTTAGCAACTAGATATACTGCAAAAATCCATAAAATAGAAGTACAGCATTGCTGCCCTTTTATTTTATGGATTTTTTTTATCAAAAATGTCCTTTCGCTAAGAACTGTTTTTATTTATCTTGTACAGGAATGGGTTTTAATTGAATAAAACCAAAAGCGTCTAATAATTTAATAATAACATAGGTAACATCTACCTCGTACCATTTTACACCAAAATTAGCTCTACTAGCATGTTTATGGTGATTGTTATGATAACCTTCGCCCATCATTAAAAAATCAAATCGGAATAAATTTTTACTTGTATTCTTCATTTGAAAATTTACATAGCCATAGATGTGACCAAACCAGTTGATAATAACGCCGTGAATAGGTGCCATTAAGAAGGTGATAGGAAGTAAAGCCCATTGCCAAGCTGCGGTGGTAAAGAAAACAAAGAAAAGCACGTACAAACTGATCCATAATACCCTAGAAATACGAGAACTAGCGAATTTGTCAAACGCTTTCCATTGCGGTACGTTTTTGGTAAAACGTTGATCAACAGCAATACGTTCTTTATTGATGTCTTGATAGATAGTTTTCGTGCGCCACATCATCGCAAATAAATTTGCATCGTGAGAAGGAGAATGCGGATCTTTATCCGTATCCGTATACGCATGGTGCATGCGGTGCATTACCCCATAACCATAAGCGCTTAAGTAACTAGAGCCTTGAAAGATCCAGGTTAATACAAAGGTAATTCGTTCCATGGTTTTAGACATGGTAAATACTTGGTGTGCTGCATACCGGTGTAGAAAGAACGATTGAAAAAATAACCCTCCATACCAAAGCACTAAAACAAATAGGATTACTGCCATAACTTTTTTTACAAAGATACCGTGCTGTTCGTCCAAAAACAATGAACCTAAATCAATAAAACACGTACTATAGACGCTTTCTAATTCGGCTTAATGCCTGTGCGGTAATACCAATATAGGAGCTTATGTATTTTAAAGGAATCACTTTTAAGAGTTCTGGCCGTTCTTTAAATAACTTTAGGTAGCGTTCTTCCGCAGTGAGATTTAGTAAGTTTTGTTCGCGCTTAGATTTCAATAGAAAAAGGCGTTCTGCGGTTAGTCTACCAATAAGGTTTCCTATTTGGGTATTCTTATAAACGGCTTGTAAATCACTATAGGTAATGCTCAAAAGCGTAGTTTCTGTTAGCGTTTCCAGTTGATAGGCAGATGGTTGTTGGGTTAAAAAAGAATCATAGGCACTGATGAATTGGTTTTCAAAACTAAAGCCAAAAGTAATTTCTTTTTCAGGATCCTCTTTAGGAATAAATAAGCGCACTACACCAGATTCAATAAAAGAAATATGGTTTTCGATCTCATTAATTTTTAAAAAAATAGTTTTCTTAGGAATGACACGCCCTTGTAATTTAGACGTAAAATATTCCCAATCTTTAGTAGAGATGGTCGCTATTTGATCTAAGTAAGCTTTTATCTGTTGCAAAATTGTATAATCATCAGTGTTGAGTTTGTAAAGATAATGATTCCTGCTAGGATTATAGAGCGATGACTAGGGAGCATTAATTTAAAGGAAAGGAAGTTTGGCTGTATTCACTAAGAACTATAGGCTATTCACTGAAAGTATAGTATTTGCCTTTTGTTATTTAATAGCTTTAGGGTAAATCATACCTAATTTAAGTAGAAAAAATGAAGTTTATTTTCAATAAAATTAAATGGTCGCTTTGCATTCTAGGGGTGTTTGGGGTGTTAAAAAGTCAGGCTCAAGTATCACTTGAAAATAGTGAGGGCACTATAAACTATAGCAGTACTATGGATGCTAAAAATGTTTATGTGCAATTAAGCACAACAGATGAGGCAACAATGCTTTCTATGTTGCATCGTGGATTTTCTGTTTATTTTGATGTAAAAGGAAAACGAAAAAAGAATGTCGCTGTTCAATACCCTTCTGAAGTAGCGCTACCGCAACGGAAACCCAATAGCAATGAAAACCGTCGTGGAACTAGTGGAGAACGAGAAGAAAAAGATGATGAAAGAGGTCCAGCTATTTTAGCCGTATTGGAAGGCATGTCAAAAATGGCACGCTATCGTACTCCTGATTTAGCGCAAGAATTTCATTTAGATCTAAATAATCTAGGAATTAGTATTACTTATGATTATGATAAAGATGCTGGCTTTTTGCATTATGAGCTCATAATGCCTAGAAATAATATAAGTATACATCCTGTAGAGGTATCAAAAATGACGATAGGAGTGGTAACTACAAAAATAGAGAGAGAAGAGGATAGCTCCTCAAACATTAGTGTTGGTGGCGGAGGCCAAGGTGGGCGCGGTGGCCAAAGCGGGGGACCTGGAGGTAGTGGCGGAGGCCCAGGTGGTCGTCAAGGCGGATCTCAAGGCGGAGATCGCCCCAATCAAGATCAAAGACCAGAAGAAGTAACTATAGATTTTTGGTTTAAGGCAGATTCAAAGGGATAAAATATAGATTAAATATAATTGAAAAAAGCTCCTAATTTGGGAGCTTTTTTTATGGAATGATTGTCCATAACGTAGAAAGTGTTGTTGTATTTCAAAAGAATTATGACTACTTATAAATTGGGTTTAAACCGTTCATCCGGATTTAGCTTCATTACTTTATTGTAGCAAACAAATTGAAAAACACTTTTTAAATTTACATCAAGCATTTTAGACTATATTGTTTTTATTGAACTCACAATAATGCATAGGGGACAATGTATTTTTGATATAAAACTATAATTCACCTAATTATTGATTTATAGTCGTTTATACTTAAATAGTATAAAAAATCATGGTTTAAGTCCTAAAAACTTAGGATATTCCTTTGTTTTTCGTATATTGAGAGAATATACTACAATTGGTAGTATATCACATTTTTAATCACTCCTTTTTTAATTTACAAATAATCTTTTTTTGAGCTGATTTTTCAGCAACAAAAAGGACACATTAAATCTGGAATAAACTCACACTTTTTTCATGCCAAAATTAGATTTCTCAGCTTACGAAACCAAAGGGTTTTATGATGAAATGTTTGATGAAAATAAAAACGTTAGGCCAAATTACAAATTGTTTTTAGAGCGACTTCAAAAAATGAGTCCTAAAAAGCTAAGCACATTACAGCATGCCACAGATAGAGCACAACTATCATTAGGGATGACTTTTAATGTGTACAATGACGATCAGGGCGTAGAACGTATTCTTCATTTAGACATTATTCCAAGAATTATCGATAATAAGGAATGGACGCATCTAGAAAGAGGCTTACAGCAACGTATTAAAGCTCTTAACTTATTCATTCAAGATATTTATAACGATCAAAAGGTTTTAAAGGATAAAATTATTCCTAAAGAGATGATTTTTTCAAGTATCTCGTATTTGAAAGAATTAGAAGGTTTTAAGCCCCCAAGAGATATTTGGTGTCACATCACAGGATCTGATCTAATTAAGGGCGGAGACGGGCAATATTATGTACTGGAAGATAATTTGCGCTGCCCTTCTGGGGTATCCTATATGCTAGAAAACAGAGAAATTTTGAAGCGTACTTTTCCTGAGTTATTTGAAAAATTAGGGGTAAAGCCCGTGTATGACTATACGCATATTTTAAGAGATTCCTTAGAATCACTTACCGATGCAGAAAACCCAACGGTAGTTGTTTTAACACCGGGCATATATAATTCTGCTTATTTTGAACATTCCTATCTGGCACAGCAAATGGGCGCAGAGTTGGTAGAAGGTAAAGATTTAATTGTGCAAAATGAAATTGTTTATATCATTACAACCAATGGTTTAAAACGTGTAGATGTTATTTACCGTCGTGTAGATGATGAGTTTATTGATCCTTTAGCGTTCAATAAAAATTCGGTTTTAGGAACTCCCGGATTATTTAATGCCTATTTGAAAGGTAATGTGGCTTTGGTTAATGCACCAGGAACAGGAGTAGTAGATGATAAAGCTGTTTATGCTTATATTCCAAGAATTATAAAGTATTATTTAGGAGAAGATATGATTCTGCCAAATGTAAAAACATACATCTGTGATGAAGAACAAGACCGTAAATATGTTCTTGAAAATATACACAATTTAGTAGTTAAACAAACAGATGCTTCTGGTGGGTATGGAATGCTCGTAGGTCCAAAATCTACAAAAAAAGAACAGCAAGAATTCATTGCGAAAATCAAACAAAATCCTAGAAATTATATAGCGCAGCCTATGATTAATTTATCTAGAGTACCTACGATTACTGATGAAAATACCATAGAAGGAAGACATGTTGACTTAAGACCATACGCACTTTATGGTGATGATATTAAAATTATCCCAGGAGCATTAACACGGGTCGCACTAAAAAAGGGATCAATCGTAGTTAATTCTTCACAAGGTGGGGGAAGTAAAGATACATGGGTATTAAATCATTAAATTAAAAAATTATGCTTGGTAGAGTAGCGAACACAATATATTGGATGAATAGATATCTAGAACGTGCAGAAAATTATGCGCGATTTATGGATGTAAATTATAACTTATCACTAGAAATGCCGCCCGATGAAGAGCAGCAATGGAAACCTATTGTAGTAATTACTGGAGATTGGGAATTGTATAAATCATTAAACACAAAGGTGTCTAAATCTAAAGTGATTTATTTTTTAGCTTTTGATAAGAAAAACCCAAACTCCATTTACAATTGTATTTTAAATGCAAGAGAAAATGCGCGTGCCATACGCCCTGAAATAACGAAAGAATTTTGGGAGCAAATTAATGCGTTAAACTACCTAGTGAGGGCAGGTTTAGAAAACAAGTGTCATCAAGAAAACAATTTACGAGAATTTTTTACCAATGTTAAAAACGGGTGTCAATTACTTTATGGTATGTATGATGCTACTATTTCTAGGAATGAGGGATGGCATTTTGGGAAGTTAGGGCAAGCAATAGAACGTGCAGATAAAACATCTCGAGTTTTAGATACGAAATATCATCTTTTGTTAGGTTCTCCTAATGAGGTGGGCTCTTCTTTAGATTTAATTCAGTGGTCGTCACTTTTAAAGTCGGTTAGTGCTTATGATATGTATCGAAAAAAATATGGAAAACTCACCTCTTCAAGTATAGCAGAATTTTTAATCTTAGACACAGAATTTCCTAGATCAATACTGGCGTGTTTGATTAGTGCAGAGAAATCTCTTATTACCTTATCGGGGAGTTCTTTTGGTTTCAGTAATAGTGCTCAAAAGCAATTAGGAACTTTAAAATCACAACTAGAATATACAGCGATAAATGAGATTATTTCTGGAGGTATGCATGAATATCTTGACGATATTCAGCAAAAACTAAATGCAGTGTCTACAGCAGTTTATGAATCGTTTTTTTCTATTGAAAATCAAATAACTAGCTAAACGGAAATCCTTTTTACTTCATCAGCTTTATTAAATCAGCATTAAAATAGGTACTCCATGAAATTTAAAATCACTCATATTACAGCATATCTATTTGATTCAGAAGTTTTTTTAGAACCTCATTATTTAAGATTTCGTCCAAGCCAAACATCTTATGTTAATGTTTCAGAGTTTGGCATAACAATTCAACCACAACCAGCAGGGCATAAAATAGTACAAGATGAAGATAATAATGTTGTTGATTTTTGCTGGTTTGAAGGCATGACATCTCAACTAAGCATTAAAGCAGAAAGTGTTCTAGAAACGAAACCATACAATCCTTTTAATTTTTTGATATACCCTCAAAGTTTTAATACACTACCTTTTCACTATAATGTCTTACAGAAAAAGTTGCTTTTTTCTGCATTAGAAGTAATGCCTATTTCAAAAGTGCTGATTGATTATGCTTTATCCATTTTAAAGCATTCAAATTTTAATACCATTTCTTATCTCACCAATCTTACCAAAAAATTGCATGATGATTTTAGTGTTGAATATAGAGCAGATGGAGCGCCATTCATGCCAGATGAAACTTTTCAATTAAAGAGCGGTTCATGTAGAGACTTATCGTGGATGCTGATTAACATATTGAGGCAACAAGGTCTTGCAGCACGTTTTGTTAGTGGTTATTATTATTTTGATATGATAAACCCTGCTTATGAGCTGCACGCTTGGGTTGATGTGTATTTGCCAGGTATTGGATGGTTTGGTGTAGACCCTAGTCATGGTATTTTAACGGGCAACACTCATTTTCCTATTGCTTCAAGTGCACATTATGATCATACAATGCCTGTTTCAGGAGGTATCAGAGGTAGTGCGAGTTCTAAATTAAGTACAGAATTAATCATTGAAAAACTATAAGTTAGTAACAATATTCTGCTTATTTTTGCCGCCATTTTGTATTTATAAAATGTCAATGGTAGGATTCCTTCTGACGTTAAAAAATAATACAATCTAATTAAGATGAAAATATTTCAATGTGGTCACTGCAATCACTCTGTTTTTTTTGAAAATTATTCTTGTGAAAATTGTGGACATTTAACTGGTTTTAGAGATCTAGATCGTAAAATGTTAACTTTTAAGCCAGACGAGGTCGCGCTGTTTTCAGATCGTGAAAATATTGAATATAAGTATTGCAAAAATAAAGAGTATGAGGTCTGTAATTGGATACTTGAAAAAGACAGTCCAGAAGTATATTGCAATGCTTGCCAGCTAAACCGTACTATTCCGAACCTTTCTGATTCTGAAAATTTTGAAAAGTGGCAACACCTTGAAATCGCTAAGCATCGATTGGTTTATCAACTTCAAAAGATTGGATTGCCTTTATATAGTAAAATGGAGGATGAAAATGGCTTGTGTTTTGATTTTGTAGTACAGCAAGATGATCCTAATTTAATGACAGGTCATGCTAATGGTGTAGTTACTATTTTATTGAAAGAAGCAGATTCTGTGCAAAGGGAACAAATGCGAAAACATTTTTCTGAACCTTACCGTACTTTGGTAGGGCATCTTAGGCATGAAGTTGGTCATTATTTCTGGGATAGATTAGTATATACCAATCAAAGTACATTAACAGAATTTAGAGCTGTTTTTGGAGATGAGCAACGCAATTATGGAGATGCTCTAACAGCATATTATGAGAATGGTGCCCCTAAGGATTGGCAGAAGTCATTTATTAGTAAGTATGCTACCGCACACCCATGGGAAGATTGGGCTGAAACTTGGGCACATTACCTCCACATTATGGATATGGTGGAAACGGCTTATTTTTTTGGCGTGAATGTAAAACCAATTACAAAGCTTAGGGAAATGAAGGCTAAAGTTACATTTGATCCTTATACCAAAGAAGATTTTGATGTTATTGTACGAACCTGTGTGCCGTTATCTTTTGCTGTGAATAGTATTAATAGGGCTATGGGGGTACCAGATGTGTATCCTTTTGTTATTACGCCACCAGTAGTAGAAAAACTAAAATTCATTCACAAATTACTATTGCCTAAACGTTAATTAGGGCTCTAAAAAATATGCTACAGAATATACTAGATACGTAGTTTCAGTCCCATATAAATAGCATAGTTTTTTAAACGTAATTATAAATCCTTAAAAACAAATAATTATTGGTTTATAGCAGATGAACTGATTAAATAGTTACTAAGAATTCTCTATATTCTTTGGTCCATAAGAGCAGGGCGTCCATTACCGGAGCAAGTTCTAGTTTGGAGATAATATTTGCACGATGTTTCTCTACTGTTCTATTCGAAACACTTAAAAGTGCTCCAATTTCTTTGGATGATTTTCCTTGTGCGACTAGGCGTAAAATGGTACGTTCGGAAGGAGATAGTAACTTTATCTTTTTCAATTGTGGTACTACTTCATTCTCAAATACATCACTAAAAAGGGTGCTAAAATAAGGCACACCCGTACGGACACTCTGAATACATTTATGTAATTCTTGAAAAGGTTCATCTTTAATAATATACCCCGAAATTTCTAAGGTTTTTGCTTTATACACAAAGGCTTTCTCTTTATGGGAGGTAAGAATGATAAATTTGGTAGGGATATTTTCTTCTCGGCACTTTTTTATAACCTCAAAACCCGTGAGCATAGGCATTTCTTCGTCCAAAATGGCGATAGCTGGCTCAAGCTGTATGATTTTATCAAGTGCTTGAGCTCCGTTTGTAGCAGTGGCTAAAATGTTGTAATTGTATGATTTAAGTTCGTCTATTAAACCTTTTAATAGAAGCGGGTGGTCATCTGCTACAACTAAAGTAATGGCGTTGGTCATTTAGGTGATGGGTATTTGTACCGTGATAGTGGTGCCTTCTGTTATCTTACTTTTAATATTAAAATTACCTTTGAGCATACTAATTCGTTCTGCCATTGTTTTTAGGCCTAAATTACTTTGCTTCATTTGTTTATTCAGGTCAAATCCCTGACCATTATCTTTTATAATAACCTGTAGGGTATCATTTTCTTTTACAATGGTTACAATTAATGTTTTTGCTGCTGCATGTTTTAATACATTATGTACCGATTCTTGTATAAATCTATAAAAATTAAGGGATTCGGTAGCATTAAAATAAGAATCTATAGGATCAATCTCAACCGATACAAACAAATCTGTTTCCTCATCTAAGGTTAATAGTAACTGTTCTATACTCTCTGTCAGTCCCAATTTCGCTAGTATTACAGGGTATAGTCCTCGAGAAATACTTCGCACTTCTTCTAAAGCATTATGTGCTAAGTGTGCAAACTCTATTTGATCTGATTTTTGGGCTTTCATTTTAAGAAGGGTAATTTGTTGGCCAACCCCATCGTGCAGCTCTTTTGCAATCCGCGTACGTTCTTGCTCCTGTGTTTTTATAAGTTTTTGAGAGAACACCTTTTGTGCAATTCCTCTTTTTTTAGCATTGATAAAAGAACGGTAGAAATTAAGTCCCCCAAAAAGTAACAGTAAAGCTAGAGCACTAAAGAGAAATATTTGGGTTTTGTTCTTATTTTCTAGGTGTAATATATCGATGCTTGAGTTTTGAGTTTCAATTTTAAGATCTCTTTTTTCTGTTTCATAGAGTGTTTGGTAGTAAGCCAAAGATTTTATGTTTTGAACATTAGCAATAGAATCTTTTATGGCGTAATACTGTACCAAATGAATATTACTAGCAACAGTATCTTTTAAAGCCTTATAAGTTTTTGCTAAAAATTCTTCAGCTAACATGATGTCCTCCTTTTTTTTACGCTCTTTTTGAAAAGCTAAAAATTTTTTTCCATGAGCTAAAGCTTCTTTATAGTTGCCTTGTTCAAACGATAGTGTCTTTTTAGCATCGATATAGTGCCGCTTATTTTGTGCCGTTTTATCGTTCTCATAAAGGGCCTCTAAGCTTGCAAAGCTTTTAATTGCAAGTGCTATGCTATCACTCTCCGCATAGGCGTTGGTAATGGCTGCGAGTAGGGGAGCTCTGAGGTAGAACATTTTAGGGTCCTTGGTATTTGCCGCTAAGGATGCTTTTAAATACGCGATTTGTTTTACCCTATTTCCCATCCGTTTATAATCTTCTGCTGCATTGGCATAGAGCGGAATTAGCATATTATAATTATTGCTTAGCTGAGCAATGGCAATAGCCTCTTCGCGCTCTTTCTGCGCTTCTTTGTAAAAAGCATTTTTGCTGTAGAGAATAGATAATCCGTTTTTAGCAGAGAGCACATTGGTAGTGTCGTTTAATTTGGTATAAATTAGGGAAGCCTCTCTAAAACTTAAAGAGGCCTCTGCAAATTTACCGGTGTCCGTTAATACAAAACCCATATATAATTTTGCAAGTCCTACGATACGTTCCTTTTTTAAAGCTGTGCCCAGTAAGATTGTCTTCTTGTAAAAGGCAATGGCCTGTTCTAAATTATTAGTAAAGTTGTATCCATCTCCGGTGTACAAGTGTAACTCTGCCCAAGCATAATCATGTTCTAGTTTTTGCAATTGGGGGGCATACGTATCAAATAATACAATAGCCGCTGCAGGAGATCCACTGGTGTACACATGGTAATAAATAAGGTCAGTTAAGTCCTTTGCGGCATGTGAAAAGGAGTCTATTTCAATCGCATAAGAAATGTTTTGCTGCGCTATGCTATCATAATGAAATGCCGGTTTTTCAAAAACTAGATGGTGTAGGCTATCCATCCACTGTAGACGTTCGCCCTTCTCAGTATGGTTAATCTCAATATTAAATTGTGAAATTTTCTTCGCTATACTTGTATTTTGAGCAAATACACCGGTAGTGAAAAAGATGAACATGATGTAAAGGAAAGTATTATTCATAGGTTCTTTTACTTCTATTTAGGTGTCTAAACATTAAAGTTTTTTTGATGCATTTACGACCTACTCTTAGAAACAAATAACGCAAAATTTATAGACAATCGGACTTTTAGTTTTCAGGAGCACTCAAATAGGAGAGAAGTAAATACGATTTTTTTCGGCTCTTAACAATTGGGGGATGTTGATGTGTAAGCTTGAAAGGCTTGTTATCATTAGTGTTATAGTCACAATTAATTTTTAATGGTGCTATTTTTTATTCTTCATTAATAGTTAGTACCCCTACGTAGTAATAGACTTAGCTACTTATTTAAAGAAAGCAGCCTAATAAATAGCTTGCATTAAGATTTAAACTAGAGCGATTATGATCCTAAAAGTACTTTTTATTACGTATGAAACATGGAATGTACTTTTAAAAAAGCCTTTTGAATGCAATAGCTCTCGGCAACTAAAATTGAATATAAAATGCCGCAAGAGATAAGACTAGAAAGTAAGATTAAGCTATAAAGAATTATGTAAATCTTCGGGGGAATGATTTTCATAGTGTTTGCTGAAAAAGGGTTCTAGTTAAATCGTTAGGACTCTTTTTTTTAATGCTCCCCTAGTAAAATGTAACCAATAACAAATAATCAAATTTATGAAATCATTAAAAATTATCTTTACACTCGCACTAATCAATTTGGCATGTATCACAAGTATGCAAGCACAACCTCAAGGCACAAGCGAATTGAGTTTAGGCTATGGCTCTAACAGTATTTATAAAATTTATAAATTTTACGATGTTTCAATTTCTACAGCATTATCATCTATTTCGTACTCTGAAATTGAGAGTAGTGGGGTGGCTGTTTTAAGCTATAAATATGCCGTAAATAATCGGTTTATGCTTGGAGGGTCTTTAAGTTATGAAAACCTAAAAATCAATAAATTAGAATATTCTGGATTTTTAGATTTTCAACAAACTTCCGGACAAAATTACTCAAATTTCAGCATCGCTATAGAAGCAGATTATAGGTATATCTCAAATCCTAAATTTCAAATGTACTCTGGTTTAGGTATTGCCTATTTCACAAGTGAAGCGTTTGAATCAAATACATCCTATCAATTAACTGGTCTAGGATTTCGTGTAGGGAAAAAGGTAGCAGCGTTTGCAGAGTTAGGGTTTGGTTATAAAGGCTCTTTTGTTCTTGGTGCTTCATGGCAATTTTAATTGTAAGTTCTAAAAGAAGTGGCGACTAAAACGCTTCATAAATAACTTATATTTCTTTAACTATGAATTTATCATTTAAAAACACCCTTGCAAGTGCTATTGTAGCATTTGCTTTTACCTTTTCTATTACAGCGCAAAATACAGATACTAAATCAGCAGCATTATTAGATGCCCTAGAAACTGTAAATGGTGGATACAAAAAATTATCTACTAAAAAAGATGTAGAGTTTACCTATGTCTATGATAACTTTGAGAAGGGGAAAGATGTCTCGTTAGAGCGTCATATCTTTAATGGAGAACAATCATGGGCTTCTTACTCGCAACATGATCTTAATGTGCTTCCTGGTAAAAAAGGAACGGCCGTACAATCATTAGTAGATGGTACTCCTGCATTAACTTTAGAAGGTAAAGCAATAACGGATCCTAAAGCGATTGGTGGAACAAAATTTTTACGTGAAGTTAACTTTTATTGGTTTGCCATGATGTACAAACTAAAAAATGAGGGTGCTAATTATAAATTTTTAGGAACTGAAAAAGTAGGTAACATTACTTATGATAAAGTAAGCTTAACTTATAGTTCTGATGTTACTAAAAAAGAGCAGAATGATGAATACATCTTGTACTTTAATCCTGAAACACATTTAGTAGATCAATTCTACTTTTCATTGCCAGCATGGGGAATTAATAAGCCAGTATTGAAAATGACCTTAGCTTATGAAACTATTGATGGTATTCTAGTATCTACGGTTCGTAAAGGATTTGGGCCTGATGGATCTCCAATGGGAGTTTTTACATTCAGTAACGTAAAATTTAATAACGGTTTCAAAAAAGAAGCGTTCTTATTAAAATAAGAAACGTAACAAACACTAGTTCGAAAGTCCACCTCAAAAGGGTGGACTTTTTTATGCCAAACTATTTTTGAGTTTATGCGTTTATGCTTTTTTAGAAGGTACAAAGCTTGAATTGCTGGGAAACTCAAAGAGTTCTAAATGAAAATAAGGTACAGCAGCAATGATATGATCAAAGATATCTGCCATAATATATTCATAATTCTGCCAGCGTTTATCACTACTAAAGGCGTAAATTTCTAAAGGAATTCCATGAGCTTCAGGAGCTAATTGGCGTACCATGATCATCATATCTTTATTGATGCCAGAATGGTTTTCTATATGGGTTTCTATATACTTTCTAAAGACACCAATATTCGTAAGATTTCTACCATTTAACAGCAATTCTTTGTTAACGTTATGATTGGTGTTATAAGTATCAATGTCTTCTTGTCTAGTTTCTAAATAGGTAGTTATAGATTCAATTTTCTTAAGTTGCTCTATTTCTTCTTTTGCTAGATATTTAATGCTATCTAATTTTATATGGATAGCTCTTTTTATACGTCTCCCATCAGAAATTTCCATGCCTCTCCAGTTTTTAAAGGAGTCTGATATTAGTGCATACGTGGGAATAGTAGTGATGGTCTTATCAAAATTTTGAACTTTAACTGTAGAGAGATTGATTTCAATAACATCGCCGTCTGCCCCATATTTTTCAAAAGTAATCCAATCTCCAATTCGCACCATATCATTAATAGATACTTGAATGCTGGCTACAAAACCTAAAATAGTGTCTTTAAACACCAGAATAATTACTGCTGAAGCAGCACCAATGGTGGTAATAAATTTGATAAATTCTATTCCTGTGATAATGGCAAAGGCAGACATGATTCCTAGAAGCCATGCAAAAATCATAAATACCTGTATGTAACTATCAATAGGTTTATCTTTTAAACTGCTTAATGTTTTAAAATAATCTTTGAGTGTATTTAAAAAACTACGAACAATCCATAAGGTTAAGATAATGGCAAATACTTGCAAGCCTTTTTCTACAAGATTTTCAAAATAGGGGAAATCTATAAATACATAAGGAATTAGTTCTAAAGCAACAATTAATGGGATAATATGTGCGATGCTGCGTGGAGCTTTGTTTTTTACTAATAAATTATCAAAATTGGTTCTTGATTTAAGGGTGAATTGTGTGAATAGTTTTATTAAAACTTTTCGGAGCACAAAATCTATTAGTACGGTTACTATTAAAAGCGCTACCAGAAGCGCAACCATATTTAAATATTTAGCGGAGTTATGAGATAATCCCAACGATATTAAATAGGTGTATATAAGGTGTTCAAAATTCATAGTTATATTGTTTCAATAAAAGCGATGCTAAGAAAAAACGGAGTCGTTTTTATGGTTTGCAAAAATAAGTATCTGCCCATGCAATTCCTTTATTTTAGCATATTTTTATTAATAAAGGGCATTTTGGAAAATTTTTAGCACTTGAAACTAGCGCTACCAAAGCTTTTCTAATAAAAAACAGTTAAAAAAGCTCGTAATATGTTGTTTATTAATAAAATGGCACGACCTTTGTCTTTTAATAAGTATTATAAATTTAATTACATTACCATGAGTAAAGGAACAGTAAAATTTTTCAATGACACTAAAGGATTTGGATTTATCACAGAAGAAGGTGTTGAAAAAGATCACTTTGTACACATTTCAGGATTAATTGACGAAGTACGCGAAGGCGACGTTGTTGAATTTGATCTTCAAGAAGGAAACAAAGGCTTAAACGCAGTAAACGTAAAAGTTATTTAATATATACTTCAAGTTTTACAAAGCCCATCTATTTATTTAGATGGGCTTTTTTTGTTTAATTTATGAAGTCAAATAACATTCATTTTTTCAAGGTACGCCAACAGTCTCCAGGATATGGGGTATAGATGAATTTTTAGAGATTTTAGTAACTATTTTTTTTGATGGAGAGAAAATATCAATTAGCTTCGTGTCTAATTAAAACCCCAATATCATGAAAAAAAGTAACTTTAAACAAAGGATAAACGCCTGTTTATTCTTCACAAGTCTGCTGTTCAGCTCCGTAGTCTTACAAGCCCAAAATTACTGTTCCTCTACACCCGTAGCGGTTCACGGTAGTTTAAGCGTAAGTGGTAATAAGATCGTAGACAAAAACAACAACCCTGTAAGTTTTGCTGGAAATAGTTTTTTCTGGTCCAATACTGGATGGGGAGCAGAGAAGTATTACAACGCAGACGTTGTAAATTGGCTAGCGTCTGATTGGAATACCACTATTGTGCGAGCAGCAATGGGAGTAGAAGATTCTGGTGGGTATTTGAGTAATCCTACTGAGAATAAGAACAGAGTTAAAGCGGTAGTAGATGCTGCTATAGCAAAAGGTATTTATGTCATCATAGATTGGCATTCTCATCATGCAGAGGATAATGAAGCTGCTGCGATTTCTTTTTTCCAAGAAATGGCTCAAACCTACGGCAACAATCCACATGTAATATATGAGATTTACAATGAGCCTTTACAAGTATCATGGTCTAATACTATTAAGCCGTATGCAGAAAGAGTATCTGCGGCCATTAGAGCGATAGATCCAGACAATTTAATTATTGTTGGAACATCTACTTGGTCGCAAGATGTAGATATTGCTTCAAATGATCCTATTACTAGTACTACCAATATTGCATATACATTACATTTCTATGCCGCTACGCATAAAGAAAGTCTGCGTCAAAAAGCACAAACGGCATTAAACAATGGTGTTGCGCTTATGGTAACAGAATGGGGTAGTGTAGAAGCTAGCGGTAATGGTAGTGTAGATACTGCTTCTACTGATGCTTGGATGTCTTTTCTAGCTACTAATAATATTACGCATGCCAATTGGTCTCTTCACGATAAAAGTGAAGGAGCTTCGGTATTAAATCCAGGTGCGAGTACCACCGGTGGTTGGGCAGCAAGTAATTTAACGGCTTCAGGGACTAAAGTAAAAAGTATTGTCAAAAATTGGAAACAGTATTGCTCAGATACGGGCACAGGTGGTGGTACGACCAATCAAGAACCTAGTGTAAGCATAACAAGTCCTGCAGCAAACAGCTCTTCTGCAGCTGGAACGACTATTCAAGTAAAAGCTACGGCTACTGATGCGGATGGCACAATAACTCAAGTAGCATTTTATGCAAATGGGAGTCTTATTGGTACAGACGTGAGTAGTCCTTATACGCAGAACTGGAATCCAACTTCAGGATCTTATACATTAACGGCTATAGCAACAGACAATGCTGGTGCTAAGACCACAAGTACAGCAGTTGCGGTTACAATAGGAACTCTGCCTGGTGGTGGCACGTGTACTGATTTACCAGTATGGAATGCCAATTCCGTGTATGCAAATGCCGGAACTGAAGTAGTGTTTAATGCTAATATTTACAAGAATAATTGGTATACCAAAAACCAAAGTCCCGCAACCAACTCAGGACAATGGGAAGTATGGACTTTAGTTAGTTCTTGTACAACCATAAATGCTACAAGTGCAAGTACTGAAATAAAGCTTTATCCAAATCCTTCCAGTGATAAAATACAAATTGAAGTTGGTGATACAGAAGATTTTTCTAGAGTATCCATCTTAGATTTTCAAGGAAGAGTAATATATGAAAACAAAATCACCTCAAAAGGAACCATTGAAATTTCTTTAAGTAACTATAATGAGGGAATGTATTTTGTGAAACTATCGGGTAAAAAAGAAGTGACCAAAAGCTTTATTAAAAAGCGATAGCAGAAACTAATTATATCATTTAAAAAGGAACCGTCTCTTGTAAAGAGACGGTTTTTTTATAAAGTATTTTGGATGAACTACCATGGTAAGCAATCTATACAACGCGCCGATTGTATCACAGTTAATTATTGTATATATTAGCGTACTAAATACGCATAGTATGCCACAATCAATTCAACTTTCAGTAGATGCTGTAGTCTTTGGCTATGAATCTGGAACCATATCAGTGTTACTTATTAAAAGAAAATATGAGCCTTTTAAAGGGAAATGGGCAATTCCTGGAGGTTTTGTTTTAGAAGAGGAATCTTTAGAAGAAGCCGTAGCAAGAGAACTTAAAGAAGAAACGGGTATTGCTATAAATTACTTAGAACAGTTATATACGTTTGGTCAACCAAAAAGAGATCCTAGAAGTAGAGTAGTGTCTGTCGCTTATTTTGGTTTAATTAAGCCTAGTGCTTTTAAAATTTTAGCCGCCACCGACGCGGAAGAAGTACAGTGGTTTAAGATAACAGAATTGCCAAGTTTGTCTTTTGATCATGAAGCAATACTGCAAATGGCTATAACGCGGTTGCAAGGAAAAATTACTTATGAGCCTATTGGTTTTGAATTATTAGATACTAAATTTCCTTTTTCTGACTTAGAAAAATTATATGCCACACTTTTGGGAAGAGCTATAGATCGACGTAATTTTAGAAAAAAGATGCTTAGTCTTAATATTTTAGATGAATTAGATGAAAAGGTTTCTAAAGGCTCTGGAAGACCTGCTAACTTATTTAAGTTCAATGATAAACGTTATTTTAAACTCAAAAAAGAGGGCATCATTTTCGAAATTTAAAGGGTTTAAAATTAGTTTGCGTAAAAAAAACACAAATAATTCTTGCGAGATCTTTAAATGTATTTTATATTTGCGTCATAGTTACGCAAATAAAGATTATGATATTCACTTCACAAATAGGACTTCCAATAAAAGAATCAGACCAACGTTATATTTTCTTAGCAGGGAGTATGGCGCATAAGCAATCCGTAAATTGGAGGAATCAAGTGGTAAATAGTTTACCTAATTCGTATCATTTTTTAGATCCTACGAATGAACACCATGATACTTTAAATGCCTTACAAATGAAAAAGTATGTAGAGTGGGAGTTAGACGCTATGGCCATGGCAGATGTAATACTCTTTAATTTCCTTCCCAAAGCATTATCACCCATATCATTAGTAGAATTGGGTTTGTATGTAAATACTAAAAAATTATATGTAGTCTGTCCTAAAGCGTTTTATAAAAGTAGTTATGTGCTTACTTTATGTGAAAGGTATCATACGCCAACTTTTAAGACACTTCAAGAGACAATAGACACACTAACTTAAAATAACATAACATGAACGGATTATTTTTAACAGACGGATACAAAACAGGACACCACCAACAATACCCAAAGGGGACAGAAGAAGTATATTCT
This sequence comes from Cellulophaga sp. HaHa_2_95, assembly GCF_019278565.1. Next base: position 2,545,679 of record NZ_CP058988.1, read on the forward strand.
AATTGGACGCCTAGAAGTAATAAATATGCGCCAAAAGGATGTGATAAAGTAGTTTCTTTTGGACAACAATACGTATTTCAGTGGTTGCATGATTATTTTCAAGATAATTTCTTTTCGAAACCAAAAGCGCAAGTGTGTAATGAATTAAAAGAGGAATTGTCGTTGTATTTAGGTACAGATTATGATGTAACTCATTATGAAGAATTACACGATTTGCAATATTTACCTATCAGAGCTAAATCTTTACCAGAAGGACTAGAGGTTCCTATTAGAGTTCCTATGGTAACGGTGGTAAACACAGACAAAAACTTCTATTGGATTACAAACTTTTTAGAAACTATTTTGTCAACCATGTTATGGCAACCAATGACTTCTGCATCTATCGCCTTATGTTATAAAAGGATTTTCAAAAAATGGACATTAGCCACCGACAAAGAAAATATGGGCTTTATAGATTTTCAAGGACATGATTTTTCTATGCGCGGAATGGGAGGTTTACAAAGTGCGGTTTCTTCTGGGATGGGCCACGCAGCAGTGTTTTTAGGATCGGACACTTTACCTGTAATTAGCACGCTTCGCAACTACTATCATGCTAAAGGCTTTGTGGTAGGTTCTGTGAATGCTACAGAACACTCTGTTATGTGCGCAGGAACAAAAGATGATGAAATAGGTACGTTTAGAGCTTTAATGAACACGTATCCTACAGGGATATTATCTGTGGTAAGTGATACTTGGGATTTATGGAAAGTACTTACGGATTATCTCCCACAGTTAAAAGAAGAAGTTTTAGCTAGAGACGGTAAATTGGTGATTAGACCAGATAGTGGAGATCCTGTAGACATTATCTGTGGAGAAGCTACGACACTAGGTGCAGAAAGTCCTAAAGATAAAGGTGTTGTAGAACTCCTTTGGGATATTTTTGGAGGTACTGTAAATGCCCAAGGTTTTAAAGTTTTAAATCCACATATTGGTGCTATATACGGGGATAGTATTACTACAGAAAGAGCAGAGAATATTTGTCAACGTTTGAGTGATAAAGGTTTTGCCACTACGAATGTTGTCTTAGGAATAGGTTCTTTTACATACCAATTTAATACCAGAGATACTTTTGGTTTTGCTATGAAAGCTACTTCTGTAGTAGTAAATGGTGAACGAAGAGAAATTTTCAAAGATCCAATTACAGATGATGGAGTTAAAAAATCGGCTAAAGGATTGATAAAAGTAGCTGTGGTTGATGGAGAGTTTGTTTTAGTAGATCAAGTAACACCAGCAGTAGAAAGCGAAGGAGCATTACAGGTAATTTATGAAGACGGAAAATTTATGAATCAAGTAAACCTACAAGAGATAAGAGATCGGATCAATGAGAATCTATAAATAAAAAAAACTAATGATACTAGAAGCTGCAATAGGAGATGCATATGGTGCAGGATTTGAGTTCAAAGAGGCCGAATTTATTTTAAAGAATAATAATTTAAAAGCTTATTACCAACATGGCCTTTATAATGATATTTATAAAAAATATACGGATGACACTCAAATGGCAATTGCAATAGCGGAGTTATTACTTGAGCAAAGTGATTGGACTCCAGAATATGTTTCAGATAAATTTGTGGAAGTATTCCATAGAGATAAACGAAGAGGGTACTCTGAAAGAATTTATAATGCATTAAATAATAGTAAAACAGGTGCCGATTTAATGAATGCCATGGATTATCAAAGCACAGGGAATGGTTCGGCGATGCGAGCTTATCCAATTGGCCTGGTATCTGATATTGATAAATTGTTAGAATTGAGTAAAATTCAAGCAATTACAACGCACAATACTAAAGAAGGGGTTATTAGTGCTCAGCGAATAGCTTTAACTGTTCATTACTATCTGTATAAAGATGGGGATCAGCCATTGATTGATTTTCTTGATGAAATATTAAAAGAAAAAGGTAACTATAAGATAGTTGGCCCAGTTAGCGTACATGGCTTTTCTACAACAAATGTTGTAATTCCTTTAGTAGATAATGCATTTTCTTTAAAGAATACGTTAAAAGATAGTGTAGATCTAGGAGGAGATACAGACACCGTTGCTGAATTATGTATGGCAATTTTAAGTGTTAAAAAAAAGAAGGAAAATAATTTAGCTCAATTTCTTTTTGATGAGTTAGAAAATGGAAAGTATGGAAGAGATTATTTGATTTCATTAGATGACCAACTTTTTCAAAAATTTAAACTAGAGAAAAGATGAAATACGAAATAAAGAAATTTAATGATGGGCAAGTAACCGCCAAAATCATAGAAGGAGGCAATTTAGACCTCAAGATTAGAGGAAATAGCTATGAAGATTTATTTACCGTAGCTGCTATAAAAGAGGCTTGGGAGGCTGAAAATGCCATGCATAAAAATGCAGTAGCCACTTTAACTATTTTATGTTTAATTGGGCAACGTTCCGATAGACGGTTTCATAAAGCGGAATCTTTTGATCTGAAAGTCATTGCTAATTTTATCAATAGTATGAAGTTTGATAAAGTTTCCATTTTACATCCGCATAGCCCTATTTCTATGGCATTGATAGCGAATAGTGAAATGATTTCTCATTTCCAATTTGTGGAAAAGACTTTTAAAGCTTTAGGCCATCCGGTATTGGTGAGTCCAGATGCGGGAGCTTATAAAACCACTCATGAAATTGCAGAAAAGCTGGCGGCCGACTTAGTACCTTCTAATAAAGTGAGAATTAATGGCGCTCCTGTAATTAGTATTCAAGGCGATGTAGAAGGAAAGGAATGCTTGATTGTAGATGATTTAGCAGACGGCGGAAGAACCTTTAAATTTTTGGCAGAAGCACTGAAAGCACAAGGAGCCACTAAGGTATTTTTGTATGTAACACATGCGCAATTTAATTATGGTTTTGAAGAATTAAAAGAGAGTATTGATCATGTGTATTGTACCAATAGTTTTAAAGATATTACAGATACTTATGTTACACAATATGTAGTAGTTTAAAGGGATAGAGTAGTGCTCTTTTAAATAAAAAACACTAAAATTAGGAGTGTAGGAACAGATTATAAAAAAAGCGTATTCGCTAGAATACGCTTTTTTTGTGTTCGTACCTTTTGCGGAAAAATAGTTATAACCTAACTGAAGTGATTAATTTCATACTTTTACTTTATGACAACATCTTTACCTCAGATAGCGTATAAATCAGATATTCCATTGGATATTGAGGTAATGACTTTTGCCCAAACTCAAGCGCAATTGAATAAAACGGAAGACCATGATCCATTTTCGCCTCATAAGATTCAGTTTTATTTAATATTGATTCTTACAAAAGATTTCTATACCCATTATGTAGACTTCAAATTTTACGAATTAAAAAAAGGGAGTATTCTATTTGTTGCAAAAAATCAAGTGCATCATTTTACAGAAAATTTTCAAAATATAGAAGGGTTTTGTATTCTATTAAACAGTCAGTTTTTAGAACAAAACTACTTCCTTTCTAATAGTATTCATTTAGATAGGTTATATAATTACCATTTAGAAACGCCATTAGTGACCTTGGAAGGTACAGAGGGAGCTATCTTTTTAGAGACAGTCCAAAACCTTTATATAGAGTATCATTTAGAAGGTGGTTTTGCAAAAGCAGAAATGTTACGTGCGTACCTACATATATTACTTATAAAAGCAGAACGTGCAAAACAATTACATTCTACGAGTAGCGTTAAAACACTTTGGCTTGAAGTATTTAATATGTTTAAAAATTCACTTGAAGTGAATTATGTAACTACTAGAAATTCAAAATTTTACGCAGAAGAATTACGTGTGTCGTATAAGTTTTTAAATGATGTGGTGAAAAAATTAACAGGTAAAACAGTTAAAGCCTTTATCGACGATTTTGTGACGATTGAAATCAAAAGATATTTGTTGTCAACCTCCTTATCTGTAAAAGAAATAAGTTATAAAACGGGCTTTGATGAGCCTGCGAACATGACCAAGTTTTTTAAGAAAAACACCCAGATTACTCCCTTGAAATTTAGACAACAAGTCTAAATAGTTGGTTATACTTTTACTGTTTTTGTCATCATTTTGATAATTGAAATATGTCTTGCAAACCGCAACTTTGCAGTATCAAAAAAAACCAATTGAAATGATGAACTATCTAAAATTAGCCTTAGGGCTTTTAGCCATTTTTACCACACCATTTTTTGTATCGTGTTCAGATGATCAAGAATATGCACTACGAAAACCGATTTTAAAATAGCACCTTCCAATTCTTTTTAATTACTCCTGGAGCAGATTGGTTCTAATACATCTAAAAACTAAAACACACATATACATTATGAAAACAAAATTAATAGTACTTAGTCTATTTACCATGGTAATAACAAGTTGCCATGCAGAAAAGAAAGAACCAACAACAGTTTTGGAGTTCACAAGCTTTAAGCTAAAAACTACGGCAAGTGAGGCAGAATTTAATAAACTTGATGCAGAAATAGAGGATTCATTCACGAGTAAACAACCTGGTTATATCAGACGTCAAAGTGGCGTTAATGAGCAAGGGGAATATGTGGTAATGGTGTATTGGGAATCTCTTGATGCAGCAAAAGCTTCTATGGATAAATTTATGGCAGACAAAGCTGTTGCTACTTATGCGGGTATGATTGAAAGCAGCACCATGAACATGTCTCGCTTTACCATCGCAGATAAATTTACTGCCACAAATAGTACGTTCACAGAAGTAATGACTTTTAAAACGAAAGAAAATACGGGTGCCAAAGCCTTTAAAAAGGTAAATAAAAAAGTTGGCACTGAATTTAGTGAGCAACAAAAAGGGTTTTTACAACGTATTACGGGCTCTAATGAAGCGGGAGAGCAAATTGTAGTAGCGTATTGGGATACTAAAGCAAATTCTGATGCCGTAATTAATGATTTTATGCAGGCGCCAATTGCCAAAGAATTTATGGGAATGATGGATCAAACGTCTATAGCTATGATTCGTTACCAGGCATTAAGTGCATTAAAAAATGTGACACTCACGAATAAAGATAAAGTGGTTGCTTTGCTAAACAGTTTTAATACTGGAGATCAAACACCAATTTCGTATATTAATCCAACAAAATACATTCAGCACAATCTAGGAGTTGCAGATGGTTTAGAAGGTTTTGGAGCTGTAATGCAACATGCTCCAGAAGGAGGCTTTAAAGCTGATGTACTTCGTGCTTTTCAAGATGGTGCTTATGTATTTACCCATACATCGTATGATTTTTTTGGTCCAAAAGCAGGCTTTGATGTTTTTCGTTTTGAAGATGGGAAAATAGTAGAGCATTGGGATAACTTATTACCTGTTCAAAAACCAAACTCTAGTGGAAGAACACAATTTGATGGAGCTACAGCGCTAACAGATTTAGATAAAACGGAAGCCAATAAGGCTGTTGTTAAAGGGTTTATTGAACATGTTTTGTTGGGTCATGAAATGGATCAATTATCAAGCTATATGAACCCTAAAGAGTATATACAACACAATCCTGCGGTAGCAGATGGTTTAGAAGGTTTTGGAGCAGCGATGCAGTATTTCGCAGCCAACAACTTAGTGATGGAGTATGATAAGCTACACTTAGTGTTAGGGCAAGGCAATTTTGTGCTTAGCATTAGTGAAGGTAAATTTGGAAAAGGAGCGCATACCGCTTATTATGATTTATTTCGTTTAGAAAACGGACTTATAGTAGAGCATTGGGATGTTATAGCGCCAATTCCTTCAAAAACAGAATGGAAAAATGACAATGGGAAGTTCTAATAGCTATCTTATTTAAAACTTAAAAGGAGGACAATCAATATTTTGGTAGTCCTCCTTTTTTTATAAAATAACACTGCTGCTGCTATTGCGAATAAAAACTTAAGATTTACCGAAGCGCTACTCAAGAAAATTAAGTATCAGTAACGCAATATCACGAGTCTTTTCTTCTACGGCAAAATGCCCAGCATTTAATAAATGTAGTTCCGCATTGGGTAAATCTTTTAAATAGGCTTTAGCGCCGTTTGCATTAAATTTTACATCTTTAGCACCCCATACAATTAATGTTTTGGGCTGAGTTTCTTTCAACATCTTTTGCCAAGTAGGGTAGGAAAGTAGGTTGGTGTAATAGTCTTGGAATAATTGCACTTGTATCATTCGATCTGCTTGCGACTGAAGGAATGACAAATCATGAGTCCAAGCATCAGGACTTTGAGTGTTGTAGTTGGTCGTATCAAGATCAAACAAATATTGTTTATTAATAATTACCTCTTTACTGGTAATGTGATATAAAAAATCAAGTTCTTCTTGTGACGTATCTTCTTGTGCCTTCTTAAAAAATGCTTGCCTTGCAGGTGTCAATCCGTCTAAATAAGCATTAGCATTTTGTACAATTAAGGCATCGATTCTTTCAGGATCCTTCATCATCATTCGGTAGCCAACAGGAGCACCAAAATCTTGCATATACAATGTGTAATTGGTGATTTTAAGTTTATTCAATAATTCATTAGTATATTCAGCCAACAAATCAAATGTATAGGTGGTAGTTTCAGGATTAAGATGATCACTATAACCAGAACCTAAGTTGTCTGGCGCAATAATATGATATTGGCTGGCCAGCATAGGAATCAAATTCCGGTAACTATGGGAAGAAGAAGGGTAGCCATGTAATAATACAATTGTCGGTTTCTTAGGATCGCCCGCTTCTCTGTAAAACAAATCTACACCGTTTACTTCTAGGGTATTATAGGTAGTGGGTGGTGGTAGAAAAAAAGATACCTCCTTAGCGGTTTCTTCTTTAGTTTCTGTGGGCAGTTCTTGGCAACTTATCACGAGTACGCTCATGGCGGCAAATAAATAGGCGCTAATTTTCATTATGCTCGTGTATGTAAAGTTTTCATAAAAGCGCTTATTTTTTTAATAATAGCATCACCATCTTCTTCAAGCGCAAAATGGCCCGTATCATAAATGTTATAATCTATGGTTTTAACATCTTTCTTAAAAGCTTCTGCGCCACTTTCAGGAAAAAAGGCGTCGTTTTTACCCCAAACAATTAATAATGGAGGTTGATGGTCTCTTAAGTATTGTTGCCACTTAGGGTAAAGTTTTACATTGTTTTGGTAATCATAAAATAAATCTAACTGTACGGCATGTGCATTTGGTCTAGATAAGCGTAAGTAATCCAAATTCCAGCTATCAGGATTTACCGTTTCTATATTTCGTACGCCATGCGTGTATTGCCATTTTAAACCTTCTAATGAAAAAGCTGGTAATAAGGCAGTTTCAGTTTCTGTAGTTCTATGTTTCCAAAGGGCTTTAATTCCTGCCCAAGCTTCACCTAATCCTTCTTCATACGCATTTCCATTTTGGTTGATAATAGCAGTTACGCGTTCTGGGTGCGCTGTTGCAATTCTGAAACCAATAGGAGCGCCGTAATCTTGGATCATTAAGGTATAGGAATTAATTCCTTTTTTTTCTAAGAATGTATCTATAGTAGAGGCGATAGTATCAAACGTATAGGTATAGTCTTCTGCATCGGGAAAATCGCTATTCCCAAAACCGGGATAATCAGGAGCTATTAAATGGTATTCCCCAGATAATTGAGTAAATACTTTTCTGTATTGGTGTGATGATGCAGGAAAACCATGTAGCAAGACTATGGTTTGGTTTTTAGGATTTCCCGCTTCTCTGTAGGCAATATCAATGCCATTGATTTCTATGGATTTGTATTGGGTGGCATACTCTTTTGAAACCATTACCTCTTGGGTACTCGTGCTTGGGGGAGGAGCGAGAGCTTCATTTTTTGAGCCACACGAGAATAATGTAATTGCTAAGAGTACTGTTGTTGCTAAATTTTTCATATTTTTTTTAAATTTCAAGTATAATAGATGTAATTACCGACCATTCGGTAAAATAGTTTTATAAATTTTTTATGGATTTAGATACGTAGCTTGTATTTCTTTAAGTGTAGTTTCAAATATAGCTAAGTCATTCATGCCTCTTGTAACAATAAGACTTCCTTGAATTTTTATCAGCGTATCAACTGCTTGCTGCTGTGCTTCAGATGCCGTTAAGCCTAAAGCTATCCCTATATTTTTGAAGGCGTTAATCCATTTACTCATTCCTCTATGAATTTGGACTTCAAATAATTCTAAACTTTGGCCTAAAGAAAGCGCCCTAAAAATGCAAGTTTCTTTACCATGATCATAAGATTTTCTAATTTCGGCGATGCCCATTTTTATTCGTTCTTCAGGGGTTTTGTTCTCATCTAATAAGAGTGTAAAGAGATGTTGATCTACCCATTCTTCTAAATAATCGAGTACAGCAGTGGCCATTTCTTGTTTGCCCTTTGGAAAACGGTGATAAAGACTTGCTTTTTTTAATCCCGTACTTGTCGCTAATTCAGCAAGACTAGCTCCCTCATATCCTTTAGAGCGAAAGGTTTTAACGAGGCTTGTCATGATTTCGATGTCTTGTACTTTCTGTGGTCTCATGCTGCAAAGATAAAAAAATAATTTAATTACCGAACGATTGGTAAAATAAATTAATCCTATTGAAATATGTGAGATATATTTAAGGTAATTCTCTTTTCATTTCCTTACGACTGAGCAGTAATTATTGGCTCCTAGAAAAAATAGTTTTGTAACACCATCATTTTTTTAGTGTCCAAATAAAGCAGGACAGCGAATTGTCTTGACTAAATAAAAAAAATAGCATGAGAAAGTTAGAAGGAAAAACAGCAGTTATTACTGGCGGTACTAGTGGTATTGGTTTAGCAACAGCGCAAGAATTTATTACTCAAGGCGCCAATGTAGTTATTTTTGGTAGGGGTCAGGTAGCTTTAGAGGAAGCCGTAACGCAATTAGGAGAGCATAGTTATGCGGTACAAGGAGACGTTACCAATCAAGCAGACTTAGACCGATTATATGCAGAAACGGCTACCAAATTTGGAGGTATCGATATTTTATTTATCAATGTTGGAAAAGGAAAATTAGCTCCAGTAGCAGACACGGACGAAGCTTTTTTTGATGACATGATGAATGTAAATTTCAAGGGATCTTATTTTACCTTGCAAAAAGCTGTTAAAAATCTGAATCCAAAAGCATCCGTAATTATCACTACATCTTGGTTAAATGAAATTGGTTTTGGCGGGAGTAGTTTGTTAAGTGCTAGTAAAGCGGCGTTAAGATCTTTAGTGCGTGTTGCATCTGCAGAACTTGCCGAACAAGGAATTCGTGTAAATGCCGTGAGTCCTGGGCCTATAGGAACTCCTTTCTGGGGAAAAATTGGTTTACCTGAGGATGTACTTTCTGGAGCGGCAGAAGCGATTACCGCACAAACAGCCTTAAAACGTTTTGGGAATCCTGAAGAAGTTGCAAAAGCAGTATTGTTTTTGGCATCAGACGATTCCTCCTATATTGTGGGTGAAGAGATTCCGGTACATGGTGGAATAAACGCTCTATAATAGTACTTAAAGGCCTCATTTCTATATATTTGAAATGAGGTTTTAAAAAATATAAACATATGAAAGCCCTATTCTCAGATAATTATCCAGATTATACGGACACGGAGTTGGTTCATTTAGCCTTAGAAGGTGATAAAAAAGCATTACAAGTTATAATTATACGGCATCAACTTTTTGTATATAATCTTGCACTTAAAATGGTGGGGAATGTACGTGATGCAGAAGACCTTACGCAAGAAGTTTTTATTAAAGTAATTACAGCTTTATCAAAATTTAAAGGCGAAAGTAAATTTACGACTTGGTTATACCGGATTACGGTAAACCATTTTATCAATAGTAAGCGTCAAAACTCAAAATTACAACTCGTAAATTTTGAAACTTATTTTAATGCCATTGAAGCCGTGCCTAACCACGCCTTAAATGATCTTGAAGAAAAGGAGTTCAAAGATACTATAGAAGAAATCAGGATTAACTGTACCACAGGCATGTTGCTTTGTTTGTCTAAAGAACAGCGTATGATCTATATTCTAGGAGAAATGTTTGAAATAGATCATAATCTAGGCGCAGAAATTTTGGAAATTACCGCAGGTAATTTCAGAATTAAACTAATGCGCACGCGCAAAGAACTCTACAATTGGATGAATCAAAAGTGTGGTCTAGTTAATTCCAATAACCCTTGCAGATGTGCTAAGAAAACAAGAGGGTATATAGCGCAAGGAAAAGTAGATCCTGATAATTTACAATTTAACACCCGATTTACTTCAAAAATTAGTGCGCTGTCAAAAAAGAAGGCGGTGAGCTTTACGAATACTATAGAGGATTTAAACAAAAAAGTATTCCAAAGTCAGCCTGCGCAAACACCAATACAAGCCTCAGAAATAGTGACGGATATCTTAAACAACGATTTAATAAAATCAATTTTAGATTTTTAAATTTAACGGCTACGTTACTTACAACGGCTTTAGGTGCGGTAAAGTAAATTGCCGTTCTTTTTTCGTGAGCTAGTGCATTCATTTTTAAGATAATACGGATCTTTAGGGAACATATAATCAAAGATGAGATAAGTAGGGCTTATTCGTAGTTTTAGTAGCTAGATGGAAAATATATTGTTTATTAAACCTATATATTCAATTTTGTTCATCTATAGATAGGAGTGGTAGGTAGGGGTAATCAAGTGATTGGTCTATAGTTTTTCTTAGGGGAATGAGCGAAGTGTATTTTTGCATTCAAATAAAATAATCTAAACACAGAATCATGAAAAAAGTTATTTCCACAATGATGCTAATTGCGGCATTATCTAGTTGTTCTAGTACAAAAAATATGAATACGGCTACTATTTCACAGGCTGCTACATTATTGAGTTCCTTAAGTTCAAACTCAACGGTTCAGCAAGTTGCTAGTCTTTTCACTCTTTTAGATACTAATAATGATGAAACCGTTAGCTCAACAGAAGCTATAGGTTCTGTTGCGGATAACTTCAACGTATTAGATGCAGACAACAGTGCAGGCCTTAGTCTCACGGAAATGGAAGGCATTCTTGCTTTATTGAAGTAGAGAAACAACACAGTGATAAAAATCCTTTTACTAAAAGTGAAAGGATTTTTTATAACGAGAGTTTAGGTAGCCAAAGATAGGTGTCGTCAAAATAGCCTATGAAATCTGAATGCTACAGGTTATTTTTAGGACTTCAATAATGGTAGTAATACCTCCCAAACCGTATTTGCTAAGATTTTATGGCCTTGAATATTAGGGTGAATGCCATCCTTTTGATTTAGTGCAGCAATCCCTCCAACATCCTTTAAAATAAAAGGAATAAATTCTAAATTATTCTTCTCAGCTACATCTATAAATAGCTGTTTGAATTTAGTGGTATACTCCAAACCTATATTTGGGGGTAGTTGCATGCCGGCAAGGATAATGGTTGTATTCGGACTTTTTTCTTTAACCACATCAATGATTGCTTGTAAATTAGCACGCGTTTCAGATAGCGCTACGCCACGCAAACCATCATTCGCACCAAGTTCTAATAAGAATATGCTAGGTGTCTGTTTAATTACCCAATCAATTCTACTTTTGCCTCCAGCAGTGGTTTCGCCACTTACTCCAGAATTAATCACTGTATATGTTAAGCCCAAAGAATCTAACTTTTGTTGTAATATTCCAGGGTAAGCATTGGCAGTATCATCAAGGCCATAACCGGCTGTAATACTATCACCAAAACATAGAATAGTTTTGGTCGTGGCATCAGTAGCTAAGGTCTGTTCGGTTGTGGGAGTGGTACTTTCGGCTTCTGTTGTTTTTTCTGTTTTGGCATCACCACAAGAGTAGAGCAAGACCACCATTAGAATATAACAAAACTTTAGGAGTTTAGGTGCTACTGATATTGGTAGATTTGAAAGCAATTGTTTATTTTGGGGCTTGGTCATGAGTCACGATCTAAATTAAATTTAAGATGTCAAAGATATTAAAGATAACCGGGTTGGAAAAAACATACACTAGCGGTAACAAACAATTAACGGTATTGCACGATATCTTCTTAGAGGTAGAGAAGGGGCAGACTTTTTCGATTATTGGACCTTCGGGAAGTGGTAAGACTACATTGCTGGGCTTATGTGCAGGTTTAGATCAGCCTAATAAGGGTACAGTAGAATTATGTGGTCAAGATTTAAGTGCATTGAATGAAGATCAACGAGCTCAATTACGAAATAAAGAAGTTGGTTTTATTTTTCAAAATTTCCAGTTATTACCTACGTTAACGGCGCTTGAGAATGTGAGTGTTCCCCTAGAATTACAGGGTGCTAAAGATGCGAAAGAAAAGAGCAAAATTTTATTAGAAAAAGTAGGACTAGGCAAGCGTATGCATCATTACCCCTCACAACTTTCTGGTGGCGAGCAACAGCGGGTAGCATTGGCACGTGCTTTTGTAAACTCACCTTCCATATTATTTGCCGATGAACCCACGGGAAATTTAGATGAGGAAACAGGTGAAAAGGTGATTAATTTATTATTTGATCTCAATAAAGAATTAGGAACCACCTTAGTCATTATCTCTCATGATCTAGAATTAGCGAATCGTACACAACAAATTGTACGCCTTAAAGGTGGAAAAATTATTGCAAATCAACTTACCTCTGCACTGTGAACACATCCAACACTAAAAATAAGTTACAAGTAACTTGGCTTTTTAAAATGGCATGGCGTGATGCCAAAGCAAGTAAAGTACGACTTATTTTATTTATGTCATCCATTATCTTGGGTATTGCTGCTGTGGTCTCCATACAGCTATTTAGCACCAACTTAAAGGACAACATACAGCGCCAATCTAAGAGCTTAATGGGGGCAGATTTCATTATTGATTCAAAACAAATACCTAGTGAACGCGCACAAACGATTATAGATTCGCTGCAACCGGATGCCTATGAGGTAAATTTTGTATCTATGATTACTTTTCCAAAAAGTGGCGGCACTAAATTGGTAAAAGTACGTGGTTTGGAAGGGGAGTTTCCATTTTATGGGGAGATGGATACAGAACCTACCGTTGCAGCAGCTACGTATCAGGAATCAGGTGGGGCTTTGGTGGATGCAACCTTATTACTTCAATTTAATGCTAAACCAGGAGATTCTATAAAAATTGGAAAGCTAACATTGCCTATTTCTGGTGCATTAAAAGCAATTCCGGGGAGTACAGCAATTTCTACATCGGTAGCACCACTTGTTGTTATTCCCTATCGTTTTATCGCAACAACGGAATTATTACAATTTGGAAGTAGAAAGGAATACCAATACTTCTACAAGGCGTCGGACACTTTAAATTTGGCAAATCTTGAAAGTAAAATAGGACCACAGCTCGACTTTGAAAATGCAGATTTAGATACCCATACTAGTACAACAAAACGTCTAGGTAGACGCTATGATAATGTAGGTAAGTTTCTAAACTTAGCGGCGTTTGTAGCTTTGCTCTTAGGGTGTATTGGGATAGCGAGTTCTGTGCATATCTATATTAAAGAAAAATTAAGTGCAATTGCCGTTTTGAAATGTATGGGCGCTTCTAGGCTACAAAGTTTTTTAATATTTCTCATTCAAATTGCTGGGATTGGAATTCTTGGAGGGCTTATTGGTTCATTGATTGGAGCAGCGCTGCAAGAGATTTTTCCATACCTTTTAAAAGATTTCTTACCTTTTACGATAGAGATGAATTTATCGGCACAACCTATTTTTATGGGGGTATTTCTAGGGTTATTTATGGCCGTTTTATTTGCACTCTTGTCATTGCTTCATACTTGGTATGTTTCACCATTGGAAGTGCTGCGAGTAGATGAGCAGGCCGTTAAAGAACCTATTGGAATTAGGATTTTAGTACTTTCTACTATTCTATTATTTCTATTTTTATTTTCTTTATGGTTGCTTCGTGATGCGCTCTACGCTTTGTTTTTTGTAGGGGCGACGCTTCTTACTTTTGCTTTATTAACAGGGGTAGCCTTAATTTTTATAAAAACAATTAAACGATTTTTTCCTAAACGCTGGAGTTTTCCAATCCGACAGAGTTTACTTAATTTGTTTAGACCCAATAATCAGACCGTAGTTTTGGTGGTCGCGATTGGTTTGGGGACCTTTTTAATTAGCACCTTGTATTTTACCAAGGATATTTTATTGGCAAAAACAGAAGTAGGACAGGGTACTGAAAATGCTAATATTATTGTATTAGATGTACAACCAACACAGGTTGATGCCGTAGCACAAAACATAAAATCTAAAGGCTTACCTATACTCAATAATATTCCATTGGTGACCATGCGGATGCACAGCATAAAAGGACAACCGGTAAACGTATTACGTCAAGATAGTACACGGCAAGTGCGCGGTTGGATTTTAAACCACGAATTTAGAACTACGTATCGTGATTCTCTTATCTCGTCAGAAAAACTGGATAAAGGTAAATGGACACCCCGAATAGCGGCAGGTGATCCAGTACTTATCTCTATTTCAGATAATATTGCATCTGATGCCAATATTACGGTTGGTGATGCTGTGGTGTTTAATGTGCAAGGTGTTCTTATGGAAACAACAGTGGGGAGTATTCGAAAAGTAGATTGGACACAAATACAACTCAATTTTTCTATTGTTTTTCCGGCAGGTGTGTTAGAACAGGCTCCACAGTTTAATGTATTTACTACTAAAGCTCCTGATGAGGCAAGCTCCGCAGCTTTTCAACGTGATTTAGTGGCTGAATTTCCAAATGTTTCTATTATCGATCTGAGACAAGTTTTCACCGTAGTAGAAGATATATTGGATAAAGTTTCATGGGTTATTAATTTCATGGCATTTTTTAGTATTCTTACTGGTATTATCGTTTTGATTGGTTCTGTAAGAACTAGTAAATATCAACGTATTAAAGAGAGCGTATTGCTTCGCACACTAGGAGCTAAAAACGCGCAGATTTTACGAATTTCGGCTTTTGAATATGTCTTTTTAGGATTGCTCGGAAGTTTAGTCGGTATCTTATTGGCATTGGTAAGTAGCTTATGTTTAGCCGTGTTTGTATTCAAAGAACCATTTGCACCCTCTGCAATTCCGTTTTTGGTGTTTTTACCCGGAATTACATTGTTGGTTTTAGCGATTGGTTTAAGTAACATTCAAACGGTTCTAAGGAGTTCTCCTTTAGAAGTATTGCGTAGAGAAAGATAGAGTTTCGTCTTTAAATTTTACAACTTTGAGTCAAATCTTAAGCTAATAGTAAATAATGATTTGGGAGTTAGCTTTGAACATCAAATAATTAAGTGTCCTGTAATTTGAACCATTAAAAAATAACTATGTTAAATATTTTATATTTATTTCAGATACCTATGGGTACTCGCAACCCGGATGACAATGGCCCTATTGATTTTTCAAGTTCGTTTGATGTTATCGTGTATATTATCATGCCTGTACTAATGATTCTTCTTTATATTTTTTGGAGGCGGAATAAAAAAAAGAATGGAAATTAATTGTTTTCATTTCCTGTGTTTTTATGCATTTATCAGTAGAACTGAGAATACTCGAATCCAATACACACTAAAATGAGTTGTAGTGTTTGGGTACACGGTCTATTGAAATAATTAAGACATCTTATTTTAAGGTATGGACCACCCTTTTATTTGTTACCATTAAAGAGTAACTAAATAATATTAGAAGAGAATGATGCTTGACTTATTAAAAATATTAAACTGCTACGGTTGTTACGGCGGCTGTAGGAACTGTAAAGTAAATAGTGGTACCTTTATTTTGAATACTTGACACCCATAAGGCACCACCATTGCTTTCTACCATATCCTTACAGATAGAAAGTCCTAGACCAGTACCTTTTTCATTATGGGTACCATAGGTAGAAGTAGCATGTTTTTTATCAAATAGTTTGGATTGGGTCTCTAAAGCCATTCCAACACCATTGTCCGTAATTTCTATTTGCAGCTCATTATTTTTTTCAATCATCGTAAGGATAATTTCACCTTTTTGATGGGTAAATTTGATAGCGTTGCTAATAAGGTTTCTTAAAATAATATCTAGGTGATTTTTATCACTAAAACTAATGGTGTTTTTTGGAATATTATTTCGAATGCTGATTTCCTTTTTATTAGCAATAGGGATTAATAGCGAAAGGGTGGAAGTAGCAATGAAATGAACATCAACATTTTCTTGTTTTAAGGTAATACCCTTCATTTGTGTTCTTGCCCAAACTAGAAGATTGTTGAGCATTTCAGAAATACCTTGAATGTTTTTCAACGCTTCCGGAAATAATTCATCATAGTCTTCCTGGCTGATACTTTCATCAGAAGACATTTTCATTAGACCATGAAAGGAGTTTATCGGGCCTTTAAGGTCATGAGCGATAATAGAGAAGAGTTTATCTTTAGTTTTATTAGATTCTTTGAGTTGTGCTTCACGCATAATCAAAGCATTTTGTTTCTCTTGTAAATTCTCGGTATATTTTTTTTGAAGTTTATTAGTTCTATAAATCAGGATTAAAATGAGGGTAACGACTAAGAGCGCCGCTCCGGCTAGATAGGCGTAATTTTTTTGTTTAGCAATGGCTTTATGCTGTTCTTCAATTAATGCTTTCTTTTGGTTTTCAAACTGCATCTTACTGCGCAGTACGCCGAGTCCCTTTCTAAATTTTTCTACTTGCCCTTTTTCATAGAGTTCCATATATTTTTGTTGATAGGAGTAGGCTAAAGCATCGTCTCCTTTTTGATGAGCAACTTTAGATAAAATTAGATTGGCGTCTTTTACACTTTCAGCAATACTAAACTCGGTAGAAATTGCTAAGCCTTTTAAAGCATAATTTTCTGCTTCCGCAATATTTCTAAGTCCTAAATAACACTTCGCAATCCCGTTGTAAAGCAAGGTGTATCCGTAAGAGAAATCTATTTCATCACATAGTTGCTCTGATTTCTTGTACCATAGTAAAGCCTCATCATAGTTATTTTGCTTCAAGGCTATAGATCCTTTTTGCTCATAAGCATGAGAGATCCAGTCTTTTGTATTCTGTTTTAAAAAATAATCAAGGCTTTCATCTACCATACGTTCTGCCTCTTTATAGTTTCCTAAATCAGCGTATTCCGAAGCCATGTTTAGAAGGGTATAGGCCAGTATTTCTTTGTTTCCCAACTCCACATTTAACTTTCTGGCAATCTCTAAAAAACTTAAAGAGGTCTCAAAATCTCCATTCTCACTATATAAATTAGCAATATTTACGTTAAGGCTTACCATCATGTCTACATTTTTAGCTTCGGTAGCCACGGTCAATGCTTCTAAGAATTTAGTTAGGGCGCTAGAAGAATCTCCAAGAAGCCAGTAATCAAGGCCCATATTGTTTAGCGCCTTCAGTTTCTCATTACTCAAATGGTAGGTATCTGCTACCTTCAAAGCCTTCATGTTGTATTCATGTGCTTTATCGGTTTCTCCTTTTTCAAAGTAAAAATATCCGTAGGTAGATAGTGCTATACTTTCGCCGCTTCTGTAGTGCGTATCTAAACTTAATTGGTAGGCTTCTTTCAGTAATAGTTCTGTACTATCGGCATTGGTACGTATTTGAGATTTTGCCAATTCAAGCATTAGATCTATATACTCAGGATTCTGGGGTTTGAAATTAGCATTAGATCGAAGTTCCTCTATTTTAGTACGGGTACTTTTTTCTTCTTGTGCAGTAAGTGAAGGCGCACTACACATAACGAAAATAATAGCGATGATGAGACGCCTATAGCAGAATATGAAATGTTCCATTACTTGTAATTTTAGAAAATGTACTAATACTAATAATTCTCACATAATTTTTGTTGTGAATGGAATAGTTTTGTTTGCCAGTGATCATTTCTTGTTTTTTAAGTATCCAGAGGGGCCTAGGTTTCACAACTCAAGGACTCAAAGACTTCTTTTATTAGATAATCCTAACGCACCGTTTTGTTTAGAATAAAAACGATAACTTATTGTATATTAAGCAATTTGTAATTTTTTTAAAGATTTCAAATAGTCGTGTTTTTTGCGGATAAGGCATATTTAATTGCTGTAGTATAATGCTTACTTTTAGAAATTGTTGTGGCATTAAAATTTATTTACGTTCTTACAAATTCTTTTTATCCTCCTTAATTTTTTGTATTAAGTAAGGAAAGAGTATTTTGGAGAAAAGAGCTTTTTTTTATCTTAAATTTTTAGAAGCGAATGAAAAATCAACCACTAGAGACCAACAGTTCACTTTCAGGAAAGCAAGAAAGCGCAATTCTTCAAGAAGAGAAAGATAAAATTATAGAACGCCAATTACGTTTTCAAAATCTATTAATTAGTATCTCTACGCAATATATCAACTCAGATTTATCAGATATAGATACCTTAATTAATGATTCGTTAAAGCAGATTGGGGAATTTGTTTCTTCTGATCGGAGTTATATTTTTTCATATGATTTTGAAAATAGAACTTGCTCTAATACGTATGAATGGTGTTCGGAAGGTGTTGAACCCGAGATAGATAATCTGCAAAATATCCCTACGGACTATATCAATCAATGGCTTGATGCACATCAAAACGGAGAGGCGTTTTATGTAGAAGATGTAAGTCTTTTACCAGAAGATGGAGAACATGGATTGCGAGCTATATTGGAACCGCAAGGAATTAAAAGTTTAATCGTTATTCCGAAGATTAAAAACAATGAATTGATTGGTTTTGTTGGTTTTGATTCTGTTCAAAAAATAAATAAGTACACCGAGAATGAAAAAGAAATTCTTTTTGTTTTTGCCAACATGCTCGTAAATGTTATTCAACGAAAAGAGAACGAAGAACATATAAAAGCGCAGGAAGAAAAGAAAGAAGAATTACTAAAAAACTTATCCATACAGAATCAGGAATTGAGTGAATATGCGCATGTAGTATCTCATGATTTAAAGGCACCACTGATTAATATTCATACCTTGATTGGTTGGTTTATGGATGATCATAAGGAGACTTTGGGAGAAGAACTCTTGAATCCGTTAAACCAAGTTTTGTTTAATGTAGAACGAATGGATTTTCTAATTAAAGGAATATTAGATTATTCTACGATAGATAGAATGGAAACTCAAGATGCACAAATAGACTTCAATGTGATGTTGAAAGAAGTGCTAGAAACCATACTTATTCCGGATACAACAACCATTAAGATTCAAGAAAATTTACCTACCCTCTTTGGCAATGCTTGGCGCTACAAGCAAATTTTTCAAAATTTAATTCAGAATGCCGTACGTTATAGTGATAAAGAGCAGGGAAATATTGAGGTCGGATTTGTTGAAAAGGGCGACTTTTATGAGTTTTTTGTAAAAGACAACGGCATTGGGATTAAGGCAGATTATTTTGAACGCATCTTCAAAATTTTCACCAAATTAGAAAGCACAGGGTCTTCATCTGGAATAGGGCTTTCTATTGTGAAAAAAATAGTAACGTTTTGCAAAGGTACTATCTGGTTAGAAAGCGAAGAAGGCGTAGGAACTACCTTTTATTTTACACTTCTAAAAACCAAATAGATACGGAATATTCAAAAATTCTTACGCTTTTCTCAAGGGCTTTAAAGTTATAAATGCTATTGTATATAAAAATAGTAATAGTAAATACCAAGTGTTTGATACTAGGTCTAGGTAATCTATTTTTCCTTTTGAGAAACTCAAAATCATTAATACTTGGGCGCCATACGGTAATAACCCTTGAATAATACAGGCATATATATCTAAAATAGAAGCTGTTTTCTTAGGGTCTAAAGCATACTCATCATTTATAGTTTTAGCAATTGGGCCAGCAATAATGATAGATACCGTGTTATTGGCTATCGCCATATTAATAGTACTTACCAAGCCTGCTATTCCTAACTGTGCTGTTTTTTTGTTTTTGATTAGTTTTTTAATGTTAACAAGTATGAAGGCAATACCTCCATTTTTTTCTACTAATGCTGCCAACCCTCCCGTGAGCAAAGACAGCAAGAAGATCTCTGTCATATTGGTAAATCCAAGGTACGCAATTTTTGTGGAGGCTATCAAGGTAAAATCGCCATAAAAAATGCCTAGAAGTCCGGCAAAAATAGTACCTACCAATAAGGTGGCAAATACATTTACGCCAACTATAGAAAGGATGATAACCAATACATAGGGGGCTATTTTAATGATGGAATAATTATATATGATGGTTGCTGTTTCATCAGATTTTAGCCCTAATCCCTGAAAAAGTAAAATAGCAATGGTAAACAAGGCAGCAGGAACTGCAATTTTAATATTCTGTTTAAATTTATCACTCATCTTACAGCCCAGAGATTGTGTTGCGGCTATAGTAGTATCGGAGATTACGGATAGGTTATCTCCAAACATACTCCCCCCTAATAATGCCCCGCACAAGATGGCCAAATCGGCACTGCTTTTATCTGCAAAACCTACAACGATGGGAGCTAAGGCCACAATAGCTCCTACAGAAGTTCCAGTAGAAACCGATAAAAAGCTAGCGATAATAAAGATGCCCACATAAATATATTGAAGTGCAATATAATCTAACCCAAGGTTTACAATGGCATCTACACTACCTGTTTCATTGGTAATTGCGGCAAATGCACCCGCCAATAAATAGATAAGGCACATGGTCAATATTTTAGCATCTCCACAACCTTTGAGTAAGGTATTTATTTTGGAATCTATAGATTGTTTAAATAAAACAAAAGCAACGATAATACCCACAATAACGGCAATTGGAGCCGGCAGCGCATAGAAATCATTTTGATAGATGCCCACGCCTAAAAATGTAAAAACAAATACGAATAGGGGAATTAATGCCGAAAATTTAGGAATACGTTCTTTTTTCTGTGCCATCTGATCTTTTACTTAAAAAAAAGAAATAGCAGCAATAAATCGAAATATGAACTAACATTGGTTCCAAGTAATTGGCTTATCTCTTTAGCACCTTGCTCGTTAGTGCAGGTTGCTATCTCTTTTTTTGAGATTCTTGATAATTATTTTAAGGCGGCAAATTTAGGGTATTAAAAGCAGAACTTTCTCTTAAAAAAAGTTAATTCTTAGAAAGATTTTTTATGAATTTTGCTGCTATTTTTTTTAAATAGAATATTAGATAGACCATCAGGACAGTTAGTAAAATTAAAGATCAAGCAAACCATTTTGGTGTACTTGATCTTTGATTAGTAATACGGTGTAGACTTATAACAAATCTAGCAAGTGCTATTTTAAAAGTAACTAGTCAAAATAAGACTGTAGTTCCTTTTTTATGTTCTCCCATTGCGATTTATCTCCAGTGATAACTTGTGCTACTTCTTTTACTTTTGCTGTACCAAATCCTATGGCTTCTTTAAGTCCAATATGTGGTGGTAATGATAACTCGCCACTACTCACTACAGCATCAATAATAAAAGGTTTTGTACTATTTTTTGCTTGCTGTATGGCAGCGCCTATATCTTTTGCATGTTCTACGCGTACCCCGTCACCGCCGCACAGCTTAGCATAGTCTGCAAAGTTAACATTGGTTTCATGCAAGGCATCTAAGCTTGCCGCTAAACCTACTTCTTCCATTTCTAACTTTACGAAACTCAGTTCAGAATTATTAAAGACTAGGATTTTAACGGGTAGCTTATATCGTACCGCTGTAATAAAATCTTGCATCGCCATATTAAAAGCACCGTCACCACTAAGGCACCAAATTTCTTTCTCAGGATGCGCTAATTGCGCTCCTATAGCAGATGGCAGGCCTACTGCCATAGAACCATGATTAAAAGAGCCAATGAGGCGTCTCTGTTTGTTAAACGAAATATGATGTGCAGCCCATATGGCAGAGGTTCCCGTTTCTACGGTAAAAATGGCGTCATCCGCAGCATATTCATTTACAAAGCCCGCAAATATCTGTGGATGTAAAGGTTCGTTCTCACGTGTTGGAGAAGCTTGTTCTTTCATGTTTTCTTTCCAATTAAGAAAGCTTTTTCTTAGTTTATCAAGAAATGAGGCATCGTCTTTCTGATGTATCTTAGGATTTAGTAAGGTTAAAAATGAAGAGATATCACTCCAAACCCCTAAAGAAACAGCGGTTCTATTTCCTATATTTTCCTGTCTAATGTCTACCTGAATGGTTTTTGTATCATGAGGTAAAAAATCAATATACGGAAAATCGGTTCCTAGCATCAATAACAAATCGCATTTCATTACGGCATTGTAACCAGAAGGATTCCCGATTAAACCCGTAAGTCCCACTACATTTTCTGTGTCGTGATCAAAAATGTCACTAGCACGTAAACTGTGTGTGATGGGGGCGTTCAATTTTTTTGAAAGGGTTAGTACTGCTTCTCTACTCTCTCTACATCCGTCACCAGCTAAAATACCGATAGTTTTAGCAGTATTTAAAAGTGCAGCAGCTTCAGAAACGGTTTCCTCATCGGGTACCAAACGAGAAGCGTATGTTTGTATAGGGTGAATAAATTGCTGATTTTCGGCTTTCATTTCTGCCACATTCGCTGGCAATTCTATTCTGCATACCGTATTATTAGCTAAGGCTGTTTTAATAGCGCGTTGAATAATCATAGGTGCTTGCTCTGGTGTTTTAATAATCGCCTGATATTCACAAACATCATCAAATACCTTTTTCAAATCTACCTCCTGAAAAAAGCTAGTTCCTTGTTGTCGTTGATCTATTTGTCCTGTGATGGCAATTAGTGGGGTGCGTTCCTTCTTAGCGTTGTATAAGCCATTAATTAAGTGTAATGCTCCAGGACCTACTGTTCCTGCACAGACTCCTAATCTTCCGGTGGTCTGGCTTTGGCCAAAGGCAGCAAAAGAGGCATTACCTTCGTGTTTCATTCCTATCCAATCTACGCTATCGCGCTCTTCTATTGCTTTTACAAAAAAGTTCAAGGCATCACCAGTCACGCCATATACATGATCTACGCCGACGCTTTCTAGGATATCTAATAATTGTTCTGATACATTTTTAGACATAATTATAAATTTTAAAGATTCTGTTTTTTTTAAAGTCTCTATAGCAGGTATATTGCCCTGAGATTGCTCATCAATTGATTATTTTAGGGCTGTGGCCATCTTCTAGTAATTCGTTGCTATAAAATACCTTACGGATATGTGAAAATTTATCTATTTTCCAATGACTCTTGCCGTAACCATACCAAATACAATGTGACCAATAGTCATAGCAACCAATCGCATAGGCATTGAGCCATCCATCGGAGGCATTTCCAATAACATCCCCATCCCCTTCATCCCTATTTGGGCTAGCACTAGGGCTACAATACCAAAGGCAATTCCTTTTAGCCAGATATTTGTTATAGACACGTTGGGTGCAAAAATATACCCGTACAATAGGGCGAAAGTAATTCCCATTATAAAGTGTAATATCCACCCTATAGTGATAGAAACTCCCATGGCGCCCCCTAAAAGTTTCCAAGGTGCCATTTCTGGCATTCCAATATTTGGAGCCATAATCATAATAAGAGTCATAATTACGGTTCCTAAAATTCCTGCTGCTACATATTTTGTAAATTGATGGTTCATTTTTTTGTGGTTTTAATTTGATGTAACTGTTCGTAAGTGAAAATCTTATAGCATTTGGAATCCTACTAGTTTTAAAAGGGTATGCTATGAATTACTAAGAGGCAAGGTAGGGGCGATTTTGACGCTTTATTGCTTCGTACCACTAGATTATTGCCCCATATGATTTAAGGTATTTATTGGATATCTAAAAATTGTACTTAAAGCCCATCGTTTAAAACAGCATTTTGACCCTGAAAAATCGAATTGGAAATTAGGGTGCAGGAAAGATCGTTTGCACTACAAACGCTTTTACTATTAATTCGTTTTAAGCTCATGAGCTTGATAAAAATTTTAGAAAAGCGATTCCAAAAATCATAGAGATTGGATATTCTAAGAATGGAGGATAGGGAAGAGAGGCTTATTTTATCTATATAATATACAGTCAGCTTTTCCCAGAATACTAGGGTGTTGAGCTTGTTTGTAAAATAAAAAAAACCTGCCCTTTAGAAAAGGCAGGTTTTTATGACCATATTGAATGTGAAGTATGTTGTTATTCTTTAGAAGCCGAAGGCTTAAATTTGTAGGTAATACCAAAATTAATTCCAAAAGAAGAATAAGGCACTTTTTGCGACAATCTTTTGGTAGTATCTGTATCACTACTTGATAAGTTGTCTACGTAAGTTGTTTTCTTGTTGGTGCCATCAGGTAGGTTGTCTATAGAAAATACACCAGCAGCAGCAACAGTTCCATCAGGTAAAACGATATCCGTATTAAATTCTGAAATCTCAGAATCTTTACGCTTTAAGCTAATCCCATAATATTCTGCTTCAGCGAAAAGGCTAAGGTTAGGACTTAATTCATAGTTATATCCAAGAGCAGCTACGAAACCGATTGGAAAATGTCCGTGAAAATCTTCTTTATAATTCGTTTCGGAGTAGGATCCAGAAGGTAAATTTTGAGCTTCAGCCTCTTGATCCGTAAATACTGCTTTGTTATATACTACAGCTTCTGTTTTACCAGCAACCTTGAACAAACCACCTATACGTCCAAAAACATTATTATTAAATTTGTAAACCAATGAAGCAGATCCTCCAAAAGCACGTGCTCTAGCAATGGCGTTTACTTGTTGACTTGTGGAATTTACAACCGTAACATCTTGGTCAGATCCATGTAAGTATCCTAAACTTACGTCTGCTCCGAAAGTATCATTAAAAAAATACGTACCTCTTATTTGAAAATTGACTCCTTCACCGTAACTTCCGTAGGAGTTCTCAACATTTGCTCCTGTTTCAGAAACAGTAGTTATTTCTCCTAATTTCATTCCGGCACTACCTACTGCATATCCAGTACTGGCAGAAACTTGAAATTGACTGTATGCTGAACTTGTCATTATAAGCGCAGTAAGCGCTATAAAAATATGTTTCATAAAATTTGATTTTAGTTATTAAATTAATTTTTAAAAGTTATGTATTGAGTTTTAATTGTGGGTAAATATACTTTTTTTTGCGTGTTGCAATAGTTAAAACCGGTGTAAGAATTAGTTTACTTTACAAAGTTTTAACTTTTTTTAAAACTATCTATTTATCGTTCAATTACTTAGAGCTTTTGTTCCTAAAGATGAGTATAAGTAGTAAATGTTAAATTGAGGAGAAAAAGGGTGTAAATACGGCTTTTTGTAAATCAAGTTAATAGTATATAGAAAATTAGTCGTATCATTTGTAGCTTTTTTTATTCATTTACTCGTTCAAATCCGTTGATAGTTTCTTAGAGTTTTATATATTTAAAATCTAAAAATGTTTATAGGTTGAAATTAGTAAAACAAAAGAAACTCTATTTTTCTGAAGGAAAATCGGATAAAGTTTATGAAGTAGATCTCTGTGAAAATCAAGATCTATTTGTGGTAAACTTCAGGTACGGGAGGCGAGGAGCACAGTTACGGGAAGGCACCAAAACTGTTTTTCCAGTAGCTTATGAAGAAGCTTATAAAATTTTTAATGCACTTATTGATAGTAAAGAAAAAAAAGGATACTCCGATACGGTACTGGAAGTATCGGCTGAAACTTCTAAGATTCCAAGTTCTTCTGTACATACAATTAGAGAAGAAACTATCTTAAAATATTTGCAACAAGCTTTAACCCATACGTATACAAGGAACTGGAAGACATCGCGTATTATTTTAAGAGCAGGAACCTTAAAAATGGTTGCTGCTTCAGATGTGATTGCTCAATTTTTATCAGCAACGGATGAATTTCAGCAACATAACGCCATAACCGTATTAGCACAATTTGGAAATACTACATATACCCAAAAAATTTTAGAAGTCTTTAAACAACATACTTTCAAAACGATAGCGGGTAGAGCAGCATGTGCCTATATTTTAAAGTACGGAAATACTGTAGACCAACAAGTTATTCACACAGAAGTCTCTAAGTATGTATCTGAAGATCAGATTCATTCTTTACCCATGCACTATATTAGCGGGAATACCGTGGATGCCTCTCTGTTGTATTATGCGTATGTTTTCGCTAATAAGAATGAGGCCTTACGCCACAAGATATACCAACTATTAGACAAAATTACGTTAGAGGTTAATATATTTAAGTCTATTAGATACATATATAGAACATCACAAATTACAAATGATATTTCATTCTTTGCGTTACTTTCCAAGCGTATAGCTGTAAGTAAACCTGGATATACATCAGACTATATTTATAGCAACGATTCATGGGTACTAGCCATAGATGAAAAGAAGAAAGAGAACCCTTCTATAGCTTTTTCAGCTAAGACAAAAAATTATTTCAATAAAGCAACCTACAAGAAAGTATATGAATTAAGCACCGAAAATACAGAGGCTTATATTAACTATGCTACAGAAACGCTATGTGCGCTAAATGACGAGGATGATGGCGCAAAACAAGATGTTCAATATGCCTACAATTATGATTCCTATACAGGTCGTTATACTTCGGAGAAAAGAATTTTCCCTAAATACCATAACTACCTAGCTTTAATGTACATTTTGTACGGGAACTCATCAAGAGTACAGCATTTAAAAAATAAATGGTATTATGTAGAGGAAATTCAACCAGATAGCCCCAGAGAAGAGGCGCTATCCAGTGTTTGGGATACAAAACCAGATAATGTGATAAGTATTTTAGCTAATGCTAAAAGTACGATTGCGGTAGATTTTTCATTGCGAATTATAAAAGAAAATGCACATTTTTTAGATACAATTAATGATGATTTGATAGCGAAGTTGGTAAGTCATTACCAGCCGAAGGTATTAGATTTAATTCTTGATATTTTAGAAAACAAGTACAAAATAACGCAACCGGAGGAACTTGTTTTATTGGCACTTTTGAAATCTAAAAACGAAAAAGCAATTCAATTAGGATTGGGTTGGCTAAAAACCTACGAACGTAATTATTTTGATAACAGCCACTTTATGCCAGCTTTACTACTTAGTAATGCTATGGAAGTAATCACTTATTTGAAAACCTTATTTCAATACAATCTCCCTTATGATCATCCTATTCAAATTACATCCTTACGACCCCTTTTTGACCCTATAAATAGTTTTAATAAAGATTTTTTAATTGCTGTTAATGAGCTGATTGGTGAGTCGGAATTTGGTAAACTCTTAAAGGAAACACCTTCCCATAAAATTGCAGAACTATCTAATTCTAATCTAATAACTAATAAATTATTTGCACTCAATCTGGCAAAATATAATAGTGTACCTGCCTATGAGTTATTTAAAGACTCGTTCGAGGAGTACATCAACTCAGATGAAGCGGCCCTACGAAAAGCAGGAATTGCATTGTTAGCTCATTTTCCAGATGATTTTTTATTAGCAAATAAACAAGATATTGTAGGGTTTTTATTTTCTGAATTTCAGGAAGTCAGAGAAGCTATTCAGCCGACTATTGAACGATTAGTAAACTTAGACCAAGCTTTTAAAGCTAATTTACTGCACCAGTTATTACAAGTTCTAACAGAGCCAGAAACGTATCAAGGGGTGCATCAGAATTGTTATGAGTTACTGATTAAGTATTTCGAAAGAGATTTGTCGTCTTTATCCAAAGAGCATATTATGAGCCTTATAGGATCAAAATATGAGAGTGCTCAGAATTTAGGAGCTCCAATTTTTGAAAAAAACATCAGCCTTTCTAGCTTAACGATGCTAGAATTGGTGCAATTAGCACATAGTGATGTCTATTTAATTAGAGCAAAATTATATAACTTTTTCAAGGAAAATAAAGCCCGTGTTAATTATGAGCTAGAAGATGCATTGCATATTTTTAATACAGAATGGCAAGATGTTATAGATTGGGCTTGTACGTATTTTGAGGAACATATAGAAACAAAAAACTGGACGATAGAAATGCTTTTATATGCATGTGATCACGTGAAACAAGATGTTCAGGCTTTTGGAATGAAAATGGTCACGAAACATTTCTCTGAAGATAAAGGTTTACCGTTACTGAAAAAACTGCAGGAACACCCTACAGAACGTATGCAGTTTTTCGTTACTAATTATTTAGAAGGGTATGCTAAAGATAAGCATGAAGTAATTTTAGCTTTAGAAAATTACTTTAAAACCAGTTTATTCCGAATCAATTCAAACAGAGCGGCAAAAACAAGAATTTACGCCTTCTTAGAACAAGAGGCGCTAAAAAATGAAGAAGTAGCAGTTATGACCGTGCGTATTATCAGTGTTATATTAGGTACTAAAACATTGAGAGATAAAAGCAGAAGTATAGATATTTTATTGGCCATAGCAGTGCAATATCCAACCGTAGAAGTTCCACTATTAATCCATGATTTAAGTAATGAAATTTAATTATAAATATAGTGGAACCAGCAATATCGTCAACGATATTTCGTCTACAGGGGTGAGTTTTGCTCCAGATATTTTACGAGAGCCTACGTATTTTGTGGGCAGTTTAGATAAAAAACTGCCTTTTAGAGAAGCAATTTCAGCGTTACATGAAGTAGTAGTTGCAGATTTTAATTTTCAACCTA
Organism: Cellulophaga sp. HaHa_2_95; assembly: GCF_019278565.1. The sequence continues at coordinate 2,574,187 of NZ_CP058988.1, forward strand.
AGGATAATTCTGAATATTTAGCATGGTTAAAAAATGAAGAAACAAATTGGATAGCAGAAGCCTCTGCGGAATTGCCTAAGATAAAATATGAGATTAGACAATTACAAGGACAATTAAAAGGATTGCGCGAGCAACGAGAAGAGATTACTAGACCTTTCTATAAATCTCAAAAGGAATATTTTAAATATATCTATACAAGAGACTATGCGGCATGGTTAGTATTAGATCCTGTAATTACGGTGCACCCAGATCAAGTTTTCTTTGAATGCTTTAGTAAAGACGAATCAGTATATGGAAAATTATCATGTGGTCTTGATGTTTTTAATAACATCAACGAGTTTAAATGTGGAACTACCAACATTGACTATTCGCAAAAACTTTATAATGAATTTCAGAAAATTAGAACCTATAAAGACACAGAATTTAAAATAGATCCCAAAGGTTTTGATGTTCAAACTTCAGGTGAAGAATCATATAGAGAGGTGAAAATTGATTTACCAGATAGTTGGGTTCGTGGTTTCTTACAAGTAAGCTCTGCGATGACAAGTGATAAGGTCTCTTTTGATTTACACCCTATAGATATTGCTAATTTTATTGCTGTATTAAAACGAAATAAAGAAAAAAAAGGACCTAGGGCGATTAAGTATATTTTAAAACCAGGACAACCTATTGTTGCTGTCTTTGAGCCTTGGAATATAGAGGTAGCTTGTTTACAGTCTATCTATACTGGCCATGAAGCTAAAGAAATTAGAGTTTGGGGAAGAAGAAGAATTCAATTATTAGAACGCTTATTACCCATCACAGGAAAATTTACGGTGCATTTATTAGGAACCGGAATGCCTTCTTTTTACATAGCTCATTTGGCTAACGACATGTATTTTACTTTAGGTCTTTCTGGTTGGACTGCTAATGATTGGTCTCAAGCTACGCAACTAGATTTATTAGCACCTAGAGGTAAAGTTCCAGCAACCACGATGCAAACCATTTATTTAGAATTAAGAAAAGATTGGTTGAATACGGAAAAAGGGATTGCCAATAAACTAAACTTAGACGTACAAACGGTAAAACAGTCTTTAGAAACTTTTACACAAGCGGGTAAGGTTATTTATGATTTAAAAAACGAGGTGTATAGAGTTAGAGAATTAAAACGCGAAGGTATTGATCTTGAAGAATTACGCTTTTCTAGTTCCACGGATAAAGAAGCCTACCAATTAATGGAAAATGGTGAAGTTCGTAATTTAAAATCCGAAGTTCAAAATGATAAAATAGAAGTTACTGCCGTAGTGAGTAATAGCTTCAAAACAACGGTAGTTATTAATAAAGATTTACAGATTACAGATGGTAAGTGTAATTGCAATTATTATTACATGAATAAGATGACAAAAGGCCCTTGTGAGCATATTTTAGCAACAAGAATAAGCTTTGATAAAAAATAATTAATATATTTAAACTTTGGTAGCAATAAGATAAAAACCTTGCATTTTGATTGGTGGATCGCCAATCTTGTTTACAGACAATGAACGCGTCACTGACTCGAACTTAACTTGTGAAATAGGTACTAGTGTACCATTTCCGGTTAGACTTCTATGAAGTGAAATAGTACACTAGTACCTATTTCACTGGAGTTGTTCAATTCAGTCTTTAGAATCGTACGAAGGGAAAAATTACATCTTATTTGCTACCTTTTTTTTATGAGTAATTCAACAGAAAGAAGACAGGAAATCTACGATAAAATTAGACAGTCGTCTAAACAAGAGTACATCATTTCAGAAATGAAACGATTGGGTTTTTGGGGAGAAGATAATGTTGATTTTGATAAAGTTGATAGATTTTTCAAAAAGGAAAGCGAGCTTTCTAAGCAACTCCATGACTTATTAAAGAAAGAAAAGTCTGTAGAGGATACAGAAGCATTTATTGCTGCAAAGCACATAGAGCGCAAACGAATTTCTAAAGAAAAACAGAAAGAAACCAAAGAGAAAAGAGCTTTAGAACGTTTAGAAAAAGCTAAGCGCTGGCAGCTCTTGAAGAATGATGATATTATTTACTTGGGTGAAGGATATTCACATCAATTGAATGATAAAAATACAGCTACAGATCTTCTAAAAGCTCAAGGGTTACCCGTTTTAGAATCAGCTAATGATCTTGCCAAGGCTATGAAAATTAGCTTAGGAGAATTACGATTTCTAGCCTATTCTCGTAAAAACTCAAAAATAAGCCATTATAAACGCTTTAAAGTTGCCAAAAAATCTGGGGGACATAGGTTAATTTCAGCTCCAATGCCCCGTTTAAAAAAAGCACAACACTATATCTTAGAGCATATTTTAAATAAAATAACCATGCACCCAAAGGCACATGGCTGTGTCTTAGAAAAATCAATACTTTCTAATGCTTTACCCCATGTGAATAAAGATGTGGTTATCAATCAAGATATAAAAAATTTCTTTCCATCCATTACCTATACAAGAATCAAAGGCGTGTTTAAAGCAATGGGCTATTCAGAACAAGTATCCATACTATTTGCATTACTCTGTTCAGAGTCAAAAATCTTAGATATCTCTCTCTTAGGTGAAAACTATTTCGCACAACAAGGCCATCGTTTTTTACCGCAAGGTTCGCCCTGTAGCCCAGCTATTACTAATATTATTTGTAGGAAAATGGATTATCGTTTAGATGGTTTGGCATCCAAATACGGCTTTACATATTCCAGATATGTAGATGATATCACCTTTTCAGGAGATAAAAATCAATTTTCAAAAATCACAGCACTTTTAAAATATTCAAAGAAAATTGTAATTAGTGAAAACTTTACATTACATCCAGAAAAATTAAGGATAATGAAACGCCATCAACGGCAAGAGGTAACGGGCGTGGTTGTAAACGAAAAGCCTAATATTAATAAAGCCTCTTTAAAACGCTTTAGAGCCTTGATATATCAAATAGAAAAAGACGGTATTAAAGGTAAAACATGGAACGGTGGAGCTAATGTACTGGCAGAAATAGACGGGTATGCTAATTTTATTTTTCAGATAGATCAAGAGAAAGGCAGGGGCTTCAAAGAGCGTGTAGCAAAAATACTAGCACAACATAATTATATAGAAAAACATATTGTTACTTATGCCAAAGAAAAGGTTGCAGTGGCCACCAGTAGTGATGTAAAACCAAAAGACACCTTCTTAAAAAAGCTATTTTCTATATTCAAAAAATAAGTAATTTTTTTCAGCGGTAGTTTTTTGATTTATTTAAATTACCGAAAAATCTAAGCATAATGCCCAAATTAAATTCTTTAAATCCGTGCTATACCCTATAGCATTTACCGAACTACATGGCCTACGAAAAGGAAAAGAAAGATGTTCTAGATTTATCCAATCAAAACCTAAAAGAGGTACCGAAAAGTATTCTGAAGAATCTTAAATTAAGAGAACTTAATCTAAGTGATAATCAACTCACAGAGTTGCCAGATTTTATTACGGAACTGAAATATTTAGAAGTTTTACATCTTCGCGGCAACAATTTTACGAGTGCTCCAGAATTACTGCTTCAATTTAGGTATTTAAAAACACTTTCGCTCTCAGAAAATCAATTAGAAATTATTCCTGAATCTTTCAGTGCTTTAACAAATTTAAAAGAACTGGATTTTGGTGCTAATCCTTTAGTTGAATTCCCGCAGTGGATTGATAAACTATACGCGTTAAGAGATTTAGCAATCTTTAGTCTTAAATTAAAGCAGGTGCCAGAAGTAGTTACGCGCATCAAATACTTAGAAGTATTGTCTTTAGATGGTAATCAGTTAGAAAGCCTACCGGAAAATTTTGCTAATTTGAGGTATTTAAAGGAGTTATGGGCAGCGGACAATTGCTTCGAGTATTTACCTGAAAATTTCGGTAAACTCCATCAATTGGAGAAAATCAATTTTGGGAATGGTCAATTAAAATACCTACCGGAATCTTTTGGTGAGCTAAGAAGATTGGAGTGGTTAAGTGTTGATGGAAATAACCTGGAAGAACTACCAAGAACAATTGGTTTGCTGCATAGCTTAACTTTTCTAGACCTTAGTTATAATAAGATAAGCAGCTTCCCAAGTTCGTTTTTTAAATTACATAGGGAAAGTTTGGAAATTTGGTTCACTGGCAATTTATATACGGAAGAAACTAAAGTACTCCTCAAGAATGCTTTTCCGGGTATTGATGAGGATGAATTGGAAGAAGAAGATCCTGAATTAGAAGAATATAAGGACCTAGAAGATACCTTTGGATCTCCACCGAATAAATCAATGGCTTCAGAATTAGGTACTGCTGGTTCTGAGAAGAATAACGGCTGTAGTGCGTTAGCACTGTTCATTGGAGGAATAATTTTTTTAGGTGGAATAGTATTTTATACCGTAGTGCTACGTAAAAAAGATCCTATCATAGAAGCTCATAATGAAGCTGTAGAAGCCTATAATGAGGTGGTGACTAGTTATGAGTTGCAACGAGATGTTATCCTTAAAAAAAACAAGACAATTTTGGTCTATACCAATGATACAAGCTTATTAGAAGCACATATTAGTCCTAATATAGAGGTATACGAAAACCCGTATGCTCCGTCATACACTAACATACAATCTAAAACAGAGGCACTTGTAGAACTATTGAATGACAAGAGTTTAGGGTACCAGGTATTATTGGATAATGGACGGGTACAACTAATACAAGCATATTTCTATGACTCAGTATTCCCACCAAAAACCATGAAAAAATACCGTCTTTTGGCAGATTACAAAATGTCAGCTAGGGAAAAAGAATATAAGAAAAAGAGTATGGTTAAGCATCCTTATATGGAATCTATTAAGAAAACGGATACGGTATATAATACGCAAGGGGCGGTGCTTAGCCATGAGGAACTCGTTAATAGAAAAATGAATTCAGGGATTCATAGGTTAATGGCACCGTTAATAGATTTAGATAATGAGGAATACTATTTTTATTTTTCGCCATATGATAATAATTATTCCAAGCAAGAGTTTTTAGAAGCCATTGAAGATTTCAAGGTTATGTTTCTAAAAGAGCACAAAAAGAAAGATTTAGGCACCGTGCGAGAGATCGTTATAAAAATTAATTGATATGAAATACCTGACCCTAGCAATGCTATCTTTTTTATTTTTTTGTCATGTGATACTACAACAATGAGTTTTGAAATCATGAATCATCCAGAGGTGTTATTTAATACAGCTGTAAACCCAAGAAATCTCACTCTAAAGGATATTAAAATCGGGGATTCCGTTACTATTTTTGATAAAAGTAAGATAAACATTCGTGTATTAAATTATGAATCTCAAGAGGATAAAAAGGCGAAAGAAATAGATTTTTCTTTGACTAAAGATATAAATGTATCCTATGAAAAAGGATATTATTTTGTTTTAAATTACGGCAGGGTGCAGTCTTTCCTATTGAGTGGTACAGCTTTAAATGCTTACAAAAACATTTCAAAGGAAGATATAGAGCGTGTTTTTGGTAAAGCGGATAAAATAACCATAACTGATGATTGGGATAGTGGAGAGTTAACCTCAACGAGCTATCTGTATTTTGATAGAAATATGGAAATCTATTATCGTGATGATATTAGAAAAGGAATTTGGTCTATAAGTATCGGTAATTTGCCTCGAAAGGATCTACTATTAATTGAAGATGAAAAAGAAAAACTTGAAATAACAAGCTTGGATCTTTCAAATTCAAATCTAGCTGAAGTACCAGAAATCATTAAGGATTTTAAAAATTTAAAAGTATTAAAATTATCCAAGAATTCTATCTCAAAGCTCCCAAATTGGATAGGGTCACTAAAGCATTTAGAAACATTAGAAATAGAACTAAACAAATTAGAAGGTTTACCTGAAGATATCGGGAAACTGAGTAAGCTTGAAACCATATGGTTAAGTAATAACAACATTAAAGAGCTGCCAGATTCTTTTTGTGATCTAAAATCCTTAACAACACTCTCCATTGAAAATAACGAACTTTCTCATTTACCAAAGAACATAGGAAACCTATCTAATTTAGAATTTCTTTTTGCGACGGATAATAGCTTATATGATATTCCTGAATCTATAGGGAATATGAAAAACCTTTATTATTTATTTCTAGAGAAAAACAGATTAAAAGATTTGCCTGCAGACATACAGCATTGTAAAAAATTACATAAGCTACGCTTAACAAAGAATTATATTTTAGAAGAAAATAAAGCGAAAATAGATAGTTTAACAAGTTGTAGCCCTTGGTTTGATTTAAACTCTGTTAAAGCTATAAAGTTTAAAAATTTAAAAGATACTATTATCGCTGTAGATGGTGTTTATTATTACGTGAAATAAAGGAATAAAATTTTAGCTATGGCTTAGATAAGTCTGTTTCGTAAATTGCTACAGAAGCCCTAACTGCATTATGATAATAGAAAAATAACCACAGGCAGTAGTTTACTTCTAGCCTTGACGTAAAGATTAAGGACTGTAATCATTTTATTTTGAGTTGTTCTCTAGCTTTTTCGACTATTACTTTTTTTTAGTTTTATAGTCCGTAGCCCACATTTTTGATGTTTTATGTAAAAAATTAACTACACGCTAACATTTTGCTATTAATTAGTTCTTAGTTTTAGAGCTCAGTTAATTACTAAAAACTACCAGATACCTATGAAAACCAGATTACATCTATTTTTTACATTATTTTTAGTATTATCTGCAACTGCACAAACAACCAATGAAGAATCGCGTACATTATATCAAACACTAGTTAGTGGTACCGTCGTAGAAGCGGCGAGTAATGCACCTTTAAGTTATGCATATATTACCATAGGTGAGGTTGGTCTAGGAACAGTGACGGATGGTGATGGGAATTTTGAGATTACTATTCCTAATAAGTATGACGCTTATCCCATTAAAATCACCTATTTGGGCTTTGAAGATTTACAATTTACAGTAGCAGATTTTAGAACTAGAAGTGGCCAAATTATTCAGATGACATCCGAAGCCGTTGCTTTAAATGAAATTGTATTAAAGCCAGAGAAAATGCCTAGTGCAAAGGCTTTATTAAAGAAAGTTATAAAAAAAATTCCAACAAATTATACAGATACGCCAGCTAATATTACCGGTTATTATCGGGAAACTATGAAAGAAAATGGGGTGTATATTAAGTATTCAGATGCTGTGTGTACCTACTATGAGACACCCTATACGAACGCAAACTACAAGTGGAAAGACTATCAAAATCCGTTTGATCTGTTGGGTAATGGGATGTTAAACTTTGATACAAACTCTTTACACAGAATTCATTTTCATCACAAAACTTTAAAAGAAGAACAGGTACATATTGTAAAGGCAAGAGCTAGTAGTAGCTTAAGTAAGAAAGAATTTCATGCCAATATAGAAGGTGGCCCCTTAGGATTACTTGCTAGAAATAGGGTAAAATACCAAGAGAGTTTTTTAGGAAAGAAAGCTAGCCGTGATTTTAACTTTACGGTTTCAGAGGAGCTAGATGAAACAGGTACGTATGTCTACGTATTAGATTTCCATACTAAAACCACTAAGGCTCAATTGGATGCTATTGAAACGGCTTCAAACAGACGCCAATGGCGTACTGCTAATAATCGTAAATTATTAAAAGGCAGAATTTATATTGATAGAGAAGACCTAGCTATTTTGCGCTATGAGTGTGCCGTGCCCAATGATCTTAAGCAATATTTTTGTGGTTATGATTATAATCAAGTGAAACATTTTGACTATAAATTAGATGTGCGATTTAAGAAAAGAGAGGGCAAGTATCTCATAGCTGCCATGAGACATGAAGATGAGTTTATTTATAAAGACAGTATCAGTCAAGCCACTACGTATTATTCCGCCATTTCAGAATTCAAAACCACAGGAACCTATACTAAAGACATAAAGAAATTTTCTGAAGAAGAAAATTTTGCCAATACTATGTCTAATCAGTTGTATGAATTGCCATTGGATTATGATGCTGATTTTTGGCAAGTTTACAGCGAGAATAATGCCATAGCCGCAATAGATACCATTATCAGGAGGGATATGGAAAAAGAGGCGCCTTTGGAGCAGCAATTTAGAGATAAACACATCCGGAATGATGCTATGCCAGCGCCTATAGCAAAAATAGTACCTTCAAGTTTTAAAATTCATGGTGAGAACTATACTGATAACTATGCATGGCTAAAAGATACGCAAGCACCTAGCAATAATACCGCTGTGATGGAATATTTGCGCCAAGAAAATAAGTACACCGCTAATTATAACATTCCACTTAAAAGAGCACAACGAACTATTTATAAAGAATTGATAAAAGGGGTAGAAGAAAATAGTACTTCATTGCCAATTAGAGAAAATGGATACCTGTATTATAGCGCATTTACAGAAGAAGATGAGCACCCTATTTATTATAGAAAAGCGGTTGAAAATGATACGGTAGTAGAAAAATTATTAGATGTTACTATAGAAGCAAAAGACAAAGCTTATTACAATGCAGGTATTGGGGCGGTTAGCCCAAACAACCAATTTATTAGTATCTATGAAAATACTACGGGTAAAGATGCCTATGTTTTAAAAATTAAGGATCTAAAAACCCAAACATATTTAGCAGATTCCATTGCTCAAATCGGATCAATGGTTTGGTTGGATAATGCTAGTTTTCTGTATGTGAATAGGGACGAAAAAACATTAAATTCTTCCAAAGTATTACGTCATGTGTTAGGTACAGCGCCTGAAAATGATGTAATAGTATACCAAGAAGAAGATCCTAGTTTTAGCGTTAGCATTCAAAAATCAAAGTCCAAGGAATATATTTTTTTGAATACCGGAAGTAGTACCACTTCGGAGAATTGGTATTTAGAAACCAAAGAACCTATGGGCGCCTTTAAAGTTATTCAGCCGCGGGAAAAGAACCATATCTACGGTACAGCTCAACACAAGGAGCTATTCTATATAATTACCAATAAAGAAGCCTTAAATTATAAAGTAGTTGCTGCTCCTATTCATAGTCCTTCTGCAGAAAATTGGGTAGATATAATTCCGCACCAAACAGGAGTATTAATCCAAGATTTTCAATTATTTGACGACTATTTGGTGATTAATGAAAAAGAAAAAGCTCAAGGGCGAATTAAAGTTTTAGACTTAGCGACTAAAAACAGTCACTTTCTAAAATTAGACGAGGAATTTTACAATGTAACTCTAGGATACAATCCAGATTTTAAAACGGATAGTTTACAGTTTAACTACAGCTCTTTTGAAACGCCGCTGACTACGTTTAATTATCATATGAAGACCAAAGAAAAGCGCATGGTGAAACAGCATAGTAAGCCTATTACACTTCCGTATTTTAAATATGTAGTTGAACGTAAATGGGTAACGGCTAAAGATGGAAAACAAATTCCGCTAACACTCATTAGTAGCAAATGGCGCGCTAAAAGAAAAGGAGATAATTATAAAGTATACCTAAGCTCTTATGGTGCCTATGGAGCCGGACAAGATATAGCCAGTGGCCCAAAAGTGCACCATCTGGTCAACGCAGGTTTTGTTTATGCTATAGCACATGTTAGAGGAGGAAATGATTTAGGGAATGAGTGGTATGAAGACGGGAAACTGTTTCATAAAAAAAATACTTTTTCAGATTTTATAGCCTGCGCAGAGTATTTAATTGAAAATAATTATGCGAAGGAAGGTAGTATTGTGGCAGAAGGAGCTAGTGCCGGTGGTTTACTAATGGGGGCTGTGGTAAATTAACGGCCAGAATTGTTTAAAACCGTACTATTAGATGTGCCATTTGTAGATGTTGTAAATACCATGCTCGATGAAACATTGCCATTAACCATTGGAGAATATGATGAGTGGGGTAACCCTCAGAATAAAAAGCAGTATGGCTATATTAAGTCTTATAGCCCGTATGATAATGTAAAAGCACAAGCTTATCCTAACCTCTTATTTTTTACGGGGCTTAATGATACTAGAGTCGGGTATTGGGAACCTGCCAAAATGGTGGCTAAACTTAGAGCTACTAAAACAGATGACCATATACTATTACTTAAAACAGATTTTTCTAGCGGCCATAGCGGTGGTTCTGGGCGCTTTTCAGGTTATCGAGACAGTGCTTACAAATTAGCTTTGATTTATGATTTAAATAAGCCTAAGGAAGTAGACAAGTAAAAGTACAGGTACTGCAGATCCACTAGGAATTTAGGGATAAATTAAGATTATTTTTAACCCTATCCTGAAAGAGAGAATACAATAATTTTCCAATGGCTATAACCATTCAAATTAGCCACTAGAAGTTACTTCCTTTTCATCCCAAATAATAGTCTAGGAATTTTGAAGGGATAAATTAGCAGCCTATATATAAGTATGATTACAGGAAAAGAAGTTATTAGAAGTATGGCAATTTTAGCGACAATAGGGAGTTCTAATTGGATGATGTAATAACCCAGAATGACGATGATGGTTTGGTGTAAGATGTAAAACGGGTAAATGGCCTCATTGCATTTTTGTAGGAATCTACTCTTTTTATGGAACCAAATTTGTCCATAACCCAGTACTGTCGTTATGAGTGTCCAGCTTACTAATCCGCACACTAGATACCACACGTTCCACCTTGCGTTAATAGAAAGATATGGCGATATATAGGCATTCGGCAACAAGTAATAGCCGTAAAATATGACCGTACTTAAGATAAAAGCTATCGCGTTAAATTTCCGGTACGCCTTTAGGTGGGTCCAACTTGTACTTGAGGTGGCAAATAGCATTCCCGCTACCAAAAAGAAGCCGTAATAAAAGGTAGAGGAGAGGTTTGTAATAGCTTTAGAATCGCTCGGGTAGATTTGCTTTAGAAGTATTGTAATGATCACTAATGGAAGGACCCAAAGTAAGATGCCATATTTTTTAGCCGAAATACTATTCAAAAATCTCATAACACTATCCGATTTAGGAGATTTCAGGAACAGAATTAGCGGAATAAGTACAACAGAATACACGAAGAGGTTTTCAATAAACCATAAATGGTTGGTTTCAAAGGCGCCACTTTTATAAACATCTAGATAGGAACCATAGCTAGCTATATGTTCATAATAGGTTTGTGGCGGAACAATAAACAAGACCCCAAAAATAAGAGGAATGATTAACCGAATACTGCGCTCCTTTAAAAACTGACGCCATGTTCTTTTAGAAAAAGCATATATGGTTCCGCTTCCAGAGATTAGAAAAAGGAGCGGCAATCTAAATTGCTCAAAGAAAACCATGATATCATCCAAAAGCTTACTGGAATCTGTATTCATGATGTGAAAAGTATCGCCATTAAATGGCATCCCTATATGGTGCAGGTATACTGCAAGTATGGCAATAACACGAAACCAATCTAAATCATACAAACGTTTTTTTTCTTTCAAATCCTTGTTTTTATGTTTTGCAAACAAACCTAAAAACTAATTTGAATGATTTTTTTGATTTGTGATGGCGTACACGCAAATGTGACGAAATACAAGGACTTGTGATTACAATTTAGAATACACGGCATTAAAGCGCGCAATAGTAGAACGCGAAACGGGGATTGTAGTAGCGCAGTTTTTCAAGGTTAATTGGTATCCTTGCGCATTGCCAGCAATAGTTTCAATAGCTTCTAAATGTACCAGATAAGAACGGTGTGTTTTAAAGACTTGGGGAGCCATGGGTGTTAGTTGTTCTTCTAATTCTTTAAGCGTGATACGAAGTAGTGTTTTATGAACTGCAGAAGCGGAATGCGTAAATACTTCGGTATAATTACTTTCTACTTTAGCAAATAGAAATTGGCTGCTTTGCAGTTTAAAAATCTCTTGGGAGGTTGAATCTTTGATGGAAATAAGCCTGTTGTACGCAGCTTTGGTTTGCTTCTCAGGCAGCTGTTGTGCGCTGTGCTTATGCTTATGTATTAGCCGCTCTAGATTTAAGGGGAGCACAATAATTATTAACAGGAACCCTACTAAAAAGGTATTCCGTATTTCTTCCCAAAAATAGGTGAAAGACCGATTATCTGGGTTGGTGTAAATAAAATCCCGAATTAAAAAACTGGCTAGACCTATAAGTAATAAGATTATAGCGAGGTGAAAAAGTTCTTTACCGAGTGTCCACTTTGTATCTTCTTTTATGGTGCTATCTACTGTTTTTAAATAGCAAAATGCTATAGGCAAGGGAATAACAGCATGTACGAGTAGTATGGCTATAGAATTAATTTTGTGCTCTGCTACATTCACTACAAAAGGTTCAAAAAAGTACGAGAAGCCAAAACTTAAGACAGAAATAAGCAACAACAAAAAAAACAGTCTTTTGGTTTTGCCATAGTAATACAGGTAAGGTGTTGTAAGGTACTTCTTAAATTTTGTAAATATATCCTTCATCTATGTGCTAAAATACTTTTTTATAGCAACAATAATAGGAGGGGAGAAATTTCTTTTTTCTGCCTTTGAATTGTGGTAGCTTCAGGCTTCCCATCATCAAATTCTATTTTAGGAAAAGGGGTAGGTTTTAGTGCAAAAAGGCGAACAAAACTAGCCGCAGCACTAATATCAAATACTTCATCATGATCGGCTTCAGATTTACGAGAAAGCCTACGTAAACCCGCTACCTTGGTTAGCAGAATTAAAGTTACATAAAACGGAGCAACGAGACGTTAAGTGCTTTTCATTTGAAGCACTTAACAATATTTATTTTAGAAATTTGGCAGCTATTTATAAAAAAAAATTATTTGATACATTCTTCACAAGTACCTTGTATTAAAACTTGAGATACTAAGATTTTACGATTTGGTATTTCGGAAATCGTGACAGGTACCTTTAAACAATCTACCTTACCACAATTAAGGCATTGAAAATGAGGATGTAGATCCTGATGCTCCTTGGCCGTACACCCATAGCATTTTGCATACCACTTTAATCCGTCTTTCCCTAAAAAGGAATGTAGAACACCATCATCTTCTAATTTATCCAATACACGATAGATAGTGGTTTTATTAAATGTCGTGCGTAGTTGATCAATAAGTGTTTTCGCAGAAATTGCCACCGCACGGGTATTAAATTCGTTCAGTAGTACCTCTACAGCTTTTGTTTTTCTGATCACTCCCATAAAACAAATATAACGCAACGGAGTTGCAATAACAAATATTATTTCTACATTTGCAACTCAGTTGTAATAATAATTAAATAGAATGATCGTATTAAAACAGAAAGCAGATATTCTTGGAACTTTGGCAAGTAGCTTGTGCCTTGTACATTGTATGGCCACGCCATTTCTTTTTATGGCTCAAGCGGGTTCAGTTTTCTGTTGTGAGGATCCTCCAGCATGGTGGAAATTTATGGACTATTTATTTTTGGCTATTTCATTTGTTGCCATTCAATGGTCTACAAAAACCACAACAATTAAATGGCTGGCACCAGCGCTTTGGCTAAGTTGGTTGGTATTGTCTGCAATACTATTAAATGAAAAACTAGAACTAATAGCCTTACCAGAACCAGTCGTTTATATACCTGCTATTGCCTTGGTCTCACTGCACTTGTATAATAGAAAACACTGTAAATGTAATGTTGATAAATGTTGTGTAAATAATGGATAAGAGTCAAGTAGAAATTACGGGAGATAATCACATCATAAAGCGCACCAACTCAGCGAAGGGCAATTATAACGTTTAGGTATTGCATCTGCCATCTTACACGAACCAAGTTTAATTTTGGCAGATGAACCAACATCTAACTTAGATGATGAAAACTGTAAGATTGTAATAGCACGCACTATTGATAGCGCAAGCTAAAAAAAACTAAGACAAAACTGTTAACTAGAAACTTCATGGGCAGATTTAGCTAAAGTAACATACACAGATAAGTTTTTCACTTCGTATGATGACTCTTTCTTATACCCTGAATTTTCAGGATCCGTAAAAGATTTGGAAGGAAAACAAATAAACAAGCTGTAAAGGCAAGTTGGAAGAGTAATTATGGGTTTAGAGCGATATTTTTCTGCTAGAGAGTTGTAAATCACTCCTATAATTTTATTCTAATTTTTTTTAAAGGTTGGTCCTTTTTCTACGACCAATGAAAATCTAGGAATATGCTTTCCAAATAAGCAGTAGTATCCTAGAAAGGAAATATCCTTTAAAGAATTAGTACACACAATTAATTTAAATATAGTAGCCTTATGAAGCTGAACGAGATCCTTTTAAATGAGTTTACCGATGAAATGAATATAACAAGAAAATTTTTGAATGCTGTTTCAGAAGATTTGTTTGAATTTACACCACATGAAAAATCAAAAAAAATGGGGGAATTGGTAAACCATATCTTACCTATTTCTAGTTGGGTGCCTGCAATTACTCAGAGCTCAGAGTTAGATTGGAGTACTGCAACGCCTCCAACCATATTAAATTCTAAAGCGGATATTCTAAAACAGTTTGAGGCAAATATTGGCATAGGAGAAAAAGCTTTAGAAGCTACAAATAATGATCAATTAATGGAATCGTGGATCATGAGAAAGGCCGATACCGTTATGTTTTCTGGCACCAAAGAAACCGCTATTCGCAAGTTTGTATTGAGTCATACAGTACACCACAGAGCACAACTAGGCCTTTATTTACGTCTTAACAATCTAAAGGTTCCTGCAACTTATGTAGCATCGGCCGATGAAGTGCTGTTTTAAAAAAATCAGTGCAAAAAATTCTTAAACTATAAAAAACACCCTTCTCTGTACGTTACAAACAAGGGTGTTTTTGATGTATAGCAAAATGCGAGCGGACATTTCAAACGCCCTAGCATCTGTAGTAATTTTTACAGTTTTCTGTCGGCTTCCTCTATTTTAAGGTCATTGATGCTTGCGAATCTTTTTGTCATCAATCCATCGTCGTCAAATTCCCAGTTTTCGTTGCCGTAGGCTCTAAACCATTGTCCGCTTAGATCTCTATATTCATACTCAAATCTAACCGCCATTCGGTTGTTTCTAAATCCCCAGAGTTCTTTTTTAAGGGTATAGTCCAATTCGTTTTCCCATTTATGAGCAAGAAAAGTTTCAACTTCTTGGCGTCCATTGATAAAACTGGTTCTATTGCGCCATTCGGTATCCTTAGAATACGCCATAGCCACTTTTGAGGGGTCTTTACTATTCCAAGCATCTTCTGCTAATTGTACTTTTTCCTTGGCTGTTTTTTCGTTGTAAGGGGGTAGCGGATATTTCTTTTCCATAGTTACTTCGTTTTTAACCGACAGCACTTATATGAGTGTATCATATATTTTATGTTGCGAAGAGACTCCAGCTGCTCCTTTTTTAATATAATTATTGTTTTGATGGGCATCTATGAGCCTAGATTTTACAGTATCGGCTAATTGCATTTCTAATAATTTTTTTAATTGTAAATGAATCTCGTTATCTAGAATAGGAGTGATCACTTCTATTCTATGGTCTAAATTACGAGTCATCCAATCTGCGGAACCAAGAAACATTTTTTCTTTACCATTATTGCCAAATACATAGAGTCTACCGTGTTCTAAGAACCGGTCTACGATACTGGTGATCACAATATGTTCACTCTGACCTTTAATTCCTGGAACCAAGCAGCAAATACCCCGGATCAATAATCTTATTTTTACCCCTGCATTGCTGGCTTTATAGAGTAACTTAATCATTTCTGGATCTTGAAGGCTATTTAATTTTAAGGTGATATACGCTTCTTTACCTGCTATTGCATTTTCAATTTCGGTTTCTATTAAGGCAGAAAATTTACTTCGGGTGGTAAACGGTGATACTAAAAGTTGTTTAGATTTCGGGATAATGATTTGTCCTTCTAAGACTTGAAATACTTGACAGAGTTCTCCGGTAATTTTAGGGTTTACCGTCATTAACCCAAAATCTGTATATATTTCTGAGGTCTTTTCATTAAAATTACCCGTACTGATATATCCATAAATAAGGGACGCATTTTCTTCTTTACGGGAGATATATAGAATTTTAGAATGTACTTTTATCCCAGGATAGCTGTACACGACCTTCGCACCATTTTCTTCTAAAATTTTGCCCCATTTTATATTGTTTTCTTCGTCAAATCGTGCCTTTGTTTCTATAAATACAAACACATCCTTTCCGTTTTTAGCAGCATTTAAAAGGGCCTTTGCTACCAGCGAATCTTTTGAAATACGATATAGGGTAATTTTAATGGTTGTTACAAGAACATCATTAGAAGCCTCGTCTAACAATTGCAATACGGGATCGTAAGATTGGTAGGGAAAAGACAACAGTCTGTCTTTAGTTTTAATCGCTTCAAACATAGTAGCATACTCTGCAAATTCCTTAGCGACTAGGGGAGGGAGTTTTGGAAAAGATAATTTTTTTGTGGTTGGGTTAGGAAAGCCAAAGAGGTCTTTAAAATTATGGTAGATACCGCCTTTCATAACGTCTGTATCATTAATATCTAAAACCTGATTTAATTTTAGGTGTAGGCTTTTTGGCATGGCTTCATCAATTAAAGCTCTTGTGACCTGACCACTAGTTCTATTGGGTAAGGCATCTTTAATCTTCTCTAACAAATTACCAGAATATTCATTTTCTATGTATAATTCTGCGTCTCTTGATATTTTTATACTATAAAAATCTTGATGATACACCGTTTGTAAATGGTGCTTTAAAATATCATCTACAAAAGCAATAGTATGGAAGTCTCCTGAAGAAGGAAGTACTATAAATCGTGGTGTGTCTTCATTAATTTTCACCCAAATAAGCGTTTCATCTTCTAATTGAGAAACCAAATACAAGGCTTCATTTTCTAAAAAAGGTTTGTTTTTCCCCACACTCAAAGATTGGGAAGGTTGTATTTTTTCTTCGTAATATTTTTTACTAAAAGCCTGCTGCGCTTCGTTAAATTCTTCATACGATAAGAGATGAATACCTTCCTGTTGTAATTCAGGAATAATTTCGGCAAAGAAGATGCGTCCAAACTCTTTTTGAGCGAGCTGTACTTGTTTTTTAATTTCGCGTAATAACTTATTAGGTTTTGTAATTAAGCGTTTTCTAAGGGGCTTATCTAACTGCTTTATTTTTCTAATGTCTGAAACTCTGACTTTAAAAAATTCATCTAAATTAGAAGAAAATATGGCCAAAAATTTAATACGCTCATACAAAGGATTTCTTTTATCTGTAGCCTCCTGTAGTACTCGGTGATTAAATCGTAACCATGATAAATCTCTATTGTAATATTGGTTGGTGTTTAGCATAGTTTTAAATTTTAATTCTAATTCCTGTTCTTAAGTATAGTGTGTTAGAACTATCTAATTCTCGTATATTATCCTTGTTATTGTCTCTTAAATTAACGGTGCTACTTAGCACATACGAAGACCTGGCATAAAATTGAACATGGTTGGTAATGTGATATTCATACTGCAATCCGCTTAATATTAAAGACATATTGATACTCTCTGCATCTAATGTATTTTCTATCAGCAATCCTCGTTGTAGGTTAGCCGTAAAACCATCTAGCTCTGCGTATAATTTAAACCGATGTTTCGTAGAGGCATGATACTGTAAATTTGTTTTTGGAATCCCTAAGTTATAGGACCATTTGGCATCAAATTTTCTGTAATAACTAATAAAAGGCAATGGAAAAGGAAACCCACGATTCCCAGAATAAGAGGCTCCTATAATAAGGCGCCATGGTTTTTCTACATCTTTACTTTCTTTTTTGTCTTTAATAAAAACAAGGTCTCCAGAGAAGACTGCATCTTCAAAACTTACATTGTTTACCGTTAAATTAGAACTAAACCCAGGGGTTAACCGTACCCCTAAACGCCAGTCATTTTTTAAAGGTGTGGTATAGGCAATATTGAAATCTAATAGTTGAAAATCGCGAATCTCTTCGCTATTAAAAGAAGGGTTCCCATCCATACTTAACATAATATTAGAGTAATCTAGCCCAACTAATATATAAGTGCCTTCCTTTTTTAATTTAATAGGGTAATTAAATAATGCGCGTACACGGCTATATTCAATACCAGAATTTCCTCTGGGAAGTATCGTGTAATCTATTTTAGCCAAATCACTTAATTGTGCAAAAGTAAAGTTGGTCATTAAGAGACCAAGAATAAGGTATAAATATTTTATTTTTTTCATGCTTAGATTTCCTTGCTAAATAATTTCTTCACTACTTTACCAATACTTAAACCTTGTACAATAATTGAAAATAACACAATAATATAGGTAATATGAAGGATTAAATCTCCAGAAAGTTCTTTATTAAGGCTCAATGCTAAAGCAATAGAAATACCACCACGTAAGCCTCCCCATGTTAACACGGCGACCGTTTTAATGGGTTTTTGTTCTTCGTGTTTTAATAGCGCATAGGGTAAAAACACAGATATAAACCGGGCGAGCAGCACAATAAAAATGGCGAGAATTCCTAATAAGATATAACTGGTATTAAAGTGTAATAAGTGAATAGCCAAGCCAATAAGAACAAATAGAATTCCGTTGAACACATCATCTAAAATTTCCCAAAAAGAATTGATTGCCTTTTGCACCGGATTTTTATCGGCACTCACCTGTACTTTATTGCCTATAAATAAACCAGCAACAACCATGGCTAGCGGTGCAGATACCTCTAGCATAAAAGCCCCTGCGGTACCGCCCATAACTACGGCAAGTGTCATCATTACCGCTAATTGCGGATTTTCTTTTAAAGACTGAATGCATTTTAATCCTAGAAAACCAATCACTAATCCAAAGAATAGTCCGCCTACAGCCTCTTCTAAAAATAAGCTACCTATTTCGGCTCCTATTTCTGAGGAACTGTGTACTTCTGTAGCGGTAGCAATTAATAATATGCCAGAAAAAACAACCACGCCAATTCCGTCATTAAATAAGGATTCTCCTTCTATTTTTATTCCTAAGCTTTTTGAAATCTTAGCCTCTTTTAAAATGGCCATAACCGCAATAGGGTCTGTAGGAGAAATTAAAGCTCCAAACAAAAGGGCATGCAGAAAAGGTAAGGCGATACCAAATAATGGAGCAGCAAAAAATACTAAGCCTCCCACTATAAATGTAGAGATAAGAACGCCAAGGGTAGCAAACAAGAAAATTGATTTTTTCTCTTTTGCGAGTGCTCCTAGGTTTACATGCAAGGCACCAGCGAATAATAGAAAGCTTAAAATACCATCGAGCAAAAGGGTTTTAAAATCTGCATTTATAATAATGTCACAAAAGAATCTGTAAAATTCTGGGAAAATAGTTGCGCTTAAAGTTATGGGAATGATTAAGATTAAACTTAGTATCATTAACCCAATAGTGGTCGGTAGTTTTAACCACTTATAATTTATGTAATTAAAAAGTGCTGCAATGGTAAATACAATACTGAAAGATTCGAACATGTTAATTAGATTTTGTATTAATATATTTCCCCACAAAAACACCAATAACAATAGCAAGATAGAATTGTCCGATGATATTCATTACAAGGGTAAGCGATTGTGCTGGAGCCGTAAGCGGCGTAATGTCTCCATAGCCAACGGTAGTAATACTTATAAAACTGAAATAGTAAAAGCTGAATCCAGAATACCCATTAATCAATTGAAATGAATTTGAATCTAATAAGTGAATCGCTTCAAAAAGAATTCCTCCAATGATTCCTAAATAAAGAAACCCTAATAATGGCCCTAAGATAAATTGTAGGTTGATCTGTTTTATCTTTAGTAACTGCCGAATTAGGATGATTCCAAAACACGCAAATAGCAAGAGTGAAAATACCAACCTGCAAATTAAGATTGGTCTGGAATTTGGGTTAGAAAATTCTAACCAAATAACCACTAAAGTGAATATGCCTATAAGGTAACTTACTAGTTTAGCACTTTTATTAGAGGCAATTAGGGAACTACTTAAAATAACCAAGGTATAATTTACTACGATGACATACGCAGGGCTAAAACCACTTAATGCAATATGCAGTGGCGTCAATAAAAAATTAAAAGCCGCAACAAGGGCAATTAAGTATTTATAGCTTATAAATTTATTCCAATACGGTATGGATTGTAATTCCATCTATTGCTTAAAATTAGCTTCAAGGGTAAGTCTCTTTCCTTTTCTTAAAACTTCAATGAGCACTTGATCTCCTGCTTTGAGGTTTTCTATCTGCGTTTTAATATTTCCTAAATCATGGGGTGTGCTGCAGCTCATACCTTGAATGCTTAATATAATATCGCCACCTAACCATAATTTTTGACCTAATATTTCTGCTTGAATGATTCCAGGTTTTAGCCCAATTTTATCAGCAAAAGAATGAGGAGTAATCCGTTGCACCAAAACTCCCGATGCTTGTGGCGTGTTAAAAATACCAGCTAATCCTTCACTTAAAAATAAACCATCAAACCCAGTCCAAAAGCTATTGACATCAAACAACACTTTTTTTGCGGTATCAATATCTACGGCAAAGCCTAAACCTTCAAAACCACCACTATTAGATAAAATAAAACTAACAATACCAATAAGTTCGCCTTTCATATTAAACATAGGACCTCCAGAGTTCCCCTGATTTATAGAGGCGTCCGTTTGTATAAAACCAGCCATTTCACCATTAGAAATAACGTTTTTCTTCATCTTACGGCTAATATATCCCACAGACAAGGAATGATCAAGACCCAGAGGTGCACCAATAACCAATATTTGCTCACCAATTTCAGAGTAGGTAGAAGTACCGCTCTTTGCTGGTTTTAAATTAGAGGGTACAATTCTTAATTTAAGAAGCGCCAAATCTGCTGCTGTAGAGCTAGAGATGACATCTGCCTCAAAAGAAACCCCGTTTTGAAGTTTTACAGAAACTTTATTAGCAGATTCTACCACATGCGCTGCAGTGATAATAAATCCCTCTTTATTGATAATGACACCTGACCCTAAGCCACTGGATGCATTGATCTGTTGGTCTTTTACTTTATATTCTACCACTTCTATAGTCACCACAGAAGGATCTAATTCTTTAAAAAGTGCAGATAGATCTTGAGCATTGAGGCTCGTAGTGATACACAATAAAACCACATAGGCTATTGTTTTAATTTTATTCTTCATAAACTGGTTTTAATGCTTCTTTAGGTCGTAAGGCAATTGGATTGTTTTAACTTTTAGGGATGCACGTTTCACTACTGTGCTGTAACACATGCGTTGAAGAGCATCCCTAATTTGTTTTATTTTTAAGTGTATTTATATTAAGCTTGCATCTGTAATTATTTCTAATAGGGCAGGACCCTTGTGCGCTTTTAATTGTTCTAAAGCGGGGAGTAGTTCTTCTATTTTGGTAACACGGATTCCTAGTGCACCACAGTTTTCGGCATATTTAGCAAAGTTTGCATTGTGTAATGATGTTTTCCAAACGTCTAATTCCGCCGCTTTTTGCTCTTTAGAGATTTTCCCGATTTCAGAATTGTTCAGCAATAGATGTTTGATGTTCATATTGTATTTCACCAAAGTCATCATTTCTCCTAAATACTGACCAAAACCACCATCACCAGAAACGGACCAAATAGGTCTATCTTTTCCTTGTGCTGCCCAAGCCCCCATTGCTGCGGGTAATGCAAAACCTATAGATCCTAAATAACCAGACATTAATATAGACTGATTTTTTGGTTCAAAATAACGCCCAAATGAATAGGTATTGTTCCCTACATCTACAGCAATTACGGCATTTGCTGGAACTACTTTATTCATCGCTTCAAAAACAGCGATAGAACTTAATCCCACGTCACTTTCATCTTTTAACCTGCTCGCTTTCTCTTCTTTCCATATGGCCCATCGTTTTGCAATTTCTGGACGCATATCTACCGTGTTCAGTTTGCCTTCCGTTTGCTCTTCAATTAAAGATAAGGTTTCAGAAATTTCGCCCCAAAGGGCAGCATCCACCTTATGAAACTTACTTAAAGCTGCAGGGTCGTAATCTACTTGAATGATTGGTTTTTTCGGCGTAATCCCTGTATGATTAGAAAATGAAGCTCCAAATACCAGTAGCAAATCACTTTCATTCATAAACCAAGACGCTATTGGCGTTCCGCTTCTCCCCAAAACTCCACAGCCTAACTCATGATGGTCAGAAATTTGTCCTTTGGCTTTAAAGGTTGTAATTACAGGGCAGTTTATTTTTTCTGCAAATGCTATAATAGCTTTCATATGAAAACGTGCCCCATGACCTACAATTATAGCTGGCATTTTAGATTTTTCTAACATGCCTACAGCCTTCGTCACCATTTGTCTTGGCGGTGAAATGTTCATAGGCGTAATTCGTCCTTCTGGTGTTTGCGCTTCCTCGCCTTGTGGTTTAGGCATAAAAGCAACTTCATCAGGAAACGTAATATGAGATACATCTCTATTCAGTAACGCACTTTTTATGGCTAAACTCATTAACTCACTATGTTTTGAGTTTTCTTGTACGCTATGGTTAAAGTTCGCAACGGTTTGAAATGCACCCACGAGATCTACTTCTTGAAATGCTCCGGTACCCATGACCTGCGTATTCACTTGACCCGATAATGTTAACATAGGAGCACGATCTACTTTTGCATCCCACATGCCTGTAAACATATTGGTAGAACCTGGTCCTGCAATACCAAAACAAACGGCAGGTTTTCCCATTAATTTTCCATAGGCAGAAGCTGCAAAGGCTGCTGCGCCCTCATGGCGAATGCCAAAAAACTGAAACTTGCCTTGTTGTTCTAATCGCATCATAGCATCGGCAACCGCAAGGTTAGAATGACCCACCATACCAAAACCAGTATCTACACCCCAATTTACCATGGTCTGCAGCATCACATCCGAGATGGTATCTTGGTGTTTCTCTTCTTCAGGGATCCCTACTAGAATTTCATCGCCTTCTTCTTTTACTTCAAAGGTGGTCACGCCATCATCAAAGCCTCCTGGTGGCATACCAGAACAAGGATCAAAATCCCAACCATGCCAAGGGCAACGTAACATGCCATTTTCAATAGAACCTTCTCCTAAAGGGCCTCCTTGATGTGGGCACTTATTGTCTAATGCAGAAAATTTCCCATCATAATGTGTTAAACATACCCCTTGATGTCCTGCTGTAACCGTCTGTACACGCCCTTCAGGTAAGGTCTTTTTATCTTTTAATACACTGTACCATTTTGTTGTTTTCTTCATAATAGTTTAGGTTTAATCTAGTTGGTTTTTAAATTGATTTTGACGAATGGTAACAGCTCTAAACGAATAGATAATCAGAGAGAAAAGCCCAATGAGCGCTGAAATTATAGACAAAACACTGATATAGAATGCTATTTTTTTGATGGTGTATAAGCCGTCGAGTACCGCAGAAACTAGTAAAAGAGATACAGCAACATAGAAAAATACCATGGCCATATTAAGCAATTTTAATTGGGCTAATTTCCTAATTATCATGGTTTGCTCCTTAGCATACTCCACCATGGTGCTTATTTCATTGTTTAAGGTAACCATTAAATTTGAGGTTGAAAGAATGAGTAAGCCCAAACCAGGCACAATTGTAATGGGTAAATACCAGTTTTCCATGCTTCTATTTTAAGTGATTAGGAATACCATGAGCAGCCAATACAGGATGTAAGGATATACATCTTAAATGCTCATAAAACTTTGAATGTGCTAAAAATGAAATGTAATAGGCGAAACCGTATGTGTCTAAGCCTTTAAGAATAAAGAGGATAAGGCCTAGATGGTCTAAAATTTTAGTTGGTTTCATTTTTTTTGAAAGTTGGTTTGTTTTCAGTTGGTCGAACTAGGTTAAAATTACTTTCAAAATATAATAACATACTCTATATAAGGAGGTTGTGATTCGTGTACCAAGTATGAGGTTTTAAGAAAATAAACTATGGTTGGTAAAGAAGTATAGAAAGATAGTAGGAGGAAGGGGAGTGTTGTAGTTATGAGGTTTTGTAGGTAACAAAGCTGATAGTAGGTTCTGATAATAGCAATCAAAAATTGCTTGAGTGGGCCAGCTGATTCATAGAAGTACTAATAACCTACTTAAAAATGAACTTAAATCGTATGCTAGAGGTTTTATGAATTTCATAAAAAATTATGCTCTTGTGGCCATGTACGATAATCACGTAATTTTAGAACTATAGCTCAGGTAGGTTTAGTGAAATTAAAGATATTCCCAAGCTTATAGTTCTAAATAGTTTCAAAATAATAAAAAATCCGCTAAATTACAGTTATAATCAAATAGGGCATTACTCTATACATATGTATAGCTGTATGTTACCACACATATGAGAAAATTACTTGTACTAATACTGTTTTTTAGCGTTAATTTTTGTTTTTCACAAACAGAAATTGATCAGATTAAATTGTCTGATTGTGCTATGGAATTGACAAAACAAAAAGTTGTTTACGATCCAAGTTACTTCTCAATTGACTATCCAAATGGTGATGTACCAAAGGGTAAGGGAGTTTGCACAGACGTTGTAATTCGTGCTTATCGCAAAATTGGAATTGACTTACAGAAAAACGTTCACGAAGATATGAAAGTTAACTTCAGTGTTTATCCGCAAATTTGGGGACTTACAAGAACTGATAAAAATATTGACCACCGGAGAGTTCCTAATTTAATGACGTATTTTAAACGGAAAGGTGCAGAAAAACGAATCTCTGACAAACCAAAAGATTATTTGCCCGGAGACATTGTTTGTTGGAATTTAGGTGGAGCAACAACTCATATCGGAATTGTTGTCGACAAAAAATCAACAGATGGAAAACGGAATTTAATTGTTCATAATATAGGTAGCGGACAAGTTTTGGCGGACTGTCTTTTTGATTATAAAATTATTGGACATTACAGATATGAAATATAAAATACGTGTGCCAACATCATATTTAGCAAATAGGGAGATGGGTCCTTAAACCAATAAAATGTATTTAACCTTGTAAGTAATTAAAAAAAATAAGCCTTGATATCTAGAAAAAAAGGAATTCTACTAATGGCGGGCTTTATGATACTAGTTATTGTGGTTATTAACGTAATTGCAACTATGTCTAGTACTGATTCTAATGGAATTCAGCGTGAGTATTTCAAAAAACTAGATTTGAAAGTCACAGGAATAATTTGTGGAGTTGAAAAACAAACTGATTCCTATAAATTTATTGTGACCTTAAAGAATATAGAAACCAATTTCAACGATTATTCTAAGCCAAGTGCTCTAGGTGCATATTTTTGTATTACAAAAGGTAGTTTAGCTGTTTTTGCGGACCATTATGACGGATATAAAATTGGGGACTCCATCTATATTGGAGAAAATAAAACTGACCTTATAAAATGTGTATCCAAAGAAGGGAAAACCAAATTTGTGAAAACAAGAAGAAATGCTATGCTATACTCGATATCTAGTCCAAATAAAAGAATGACAAAATTAATTGAGATTGGTTGCGAATAAAACAACTTACAACAAAACCTCCTAACCACTATTTATTACATTATTGCTTACAACTATTAAATACACTGTCGTAAACCAGCTGTTACATGAATGCTGACGACATAGACCTAAGTTGCTATAGCTGCAACTATGTAAAATAGCACGAAAATCTGCTATTCGTCATTTTAACCATTACAGCCGCATATTACAAAAACTTCAACTACCTTAAATTAGAGAAAATTAAAATTACAGAGGTGTTTTTAAACACTGGTAGCCAATGAATTGAATACTAAAGCTTTAGTGGTTTGAAGCAATAATTTAAACATATGTGTCAACCATAGCTCATTTTTACGACTAAATTATGCATAAATAAAATATAATAATAGAAGCATGATAAAACCGAGACAAAAAGCACCCGAGTTAACTATTAAATTAGTGAATGATACCACGTGGAAACTGAGTGATCAATCACCTGAAAATTTTACCATGATTTTGTTTTACAGAGGTAAACATTGCCCTGTGTGTAAATCGCAGTTAGAAGAGTTACAGAAAAAATTAGATAAGTTTATGCAACGTGGTGTTTCTGTAATAGCCATTAGTACAGACACAGAAGAAGTTGCCAAGGCCACGTATGACGAATGGGAGATTTCAGATATTCCATTGGGTTATGGTTTACCTATAGAAGAAGCCAGAGAATGGGGTTTATTCATTTCGGAAGGTATTAAGAACGAACCTAAACATTTTACCGAACCTGGAATGTTTTTGTTAACTCCAGAACAAACAGTTTATTGGGAATCTATACAGTCTATGCCATTTGGCAGACCTGGTTTTAACGATGTTTTAGGTGGTATTGACTATATTTTAAAAGCAGATTATCCTGCTAGAGGAGAAGCATAGTTTTTACTGAAAATCTAACAGAACTAAAAAGTTGATGTAAGCGTGAGTTTCATCAACTTTTTTTTATAGAAAATAGCGATTTAAAATTATAGTAGATTCTAATTAAACGTACGATTATATACCATTAAAGAGATAGTAAAAACTAGGTTACGAAATTCTGTAAATAGTTACTTGTTAAAATTTTGTACCTTCGAAAGGTTTAAAAAAATATATTAAAGAGCCTTTTAATTATGGTTTTTTATTAAATAGCTCAAACATTCTTTCTAAGTATATTATGGTAAAAGTACAGGGTTATTTACAATCCGATATTAAAAATTTTTTTACGTTCTCAGAAAATTATAACACAAAGTCAGCATATTTTATGTTGCTTTTTTTATGTGTTGTAACCTACGGATACAGTCAGCAAACGTTTGATGCTGCTAATAAGCAATATGACGTTTTACAAGAAAGAATAAAAAAGAAAGACACCTTAATACATTATATCACAAAACATTATGAGTGTTCTCAAGTATTATCAGGAAGAATTGATTATTACTATGAGGGAGACAAGCTTATATTAATTAATCATTTATATAAACAAGGACTTGCAAACCTTTGGACTTCAGAAGATTATTTCATCATAGATGATACACTAAAAATAAAAACCTTAACTACGGAAGAAACAATTCACCTTAATACGGAGTATAAAAAAGATGAAAAAGGATCATCATCTATAAGTGTAGAAAAGGTAATTGAAGTTGTTGAACAAAGAATGTTTTTTGACACCAATGCTTCTAGTATATGTTTTGCAAGAAAGCATGCAAAAAATGGACTTGATTGGGATGCAGCTTATTTTAATTCTTTAGCATTAAAAGAAAGTAATTGCATAGAAGATGATGACGAAATACGCGATAAATACAAACTACTCAGGAAGGCTGAAAAAAAGTTAAATGTAGGGTACTCTTATAGAAAACAACAATGTATTTTTTATATGTGGTAAATGAATATGATGTCAATCAGATTTGTATAAAAAAACAAGAAAAACCTATCTAATTATTTAGTCTCACTTAATTGTTTTTTTACGCTAATAATTCCCCGTTTTCCCAACACATTAAACTTTCACATAAATACTGACGATATAGACCTAAAGGCGCTAGAGCTACAGCTATGTAAAATAACACTGATAAAGTTTTATTCGCCGTATAACCCATTCCCAGCTGCACAAGTCTCGTCGCCAATCTAAAAGGTCTACTAGGCTTTCTAGATTGTTATGTGTACTATAATATTTTCCGCCTGCCCGCCGCAGTATTTTTGGCGTAGGTGGGTTATGTAGCTTGAGCTTTGGTTACGGTATAAAAATGAAAGGTATGGTAGACCTATTATTTTTTGAGTAGGTTGGTGCGTTGGCTTATTTATTTTTTCACTTTCTATAAATTTCACTTTTAAAATGTCTCTTCTTCTAAAGTAATGGAATACTCTTTTGCCCCAAGCGACGATAGGAGAGTAGTGTAATGTGCGTGCAATGGTATTTTACTGTAATTAAAATTTTTCCGTAGGTTATCCTTCAAAAAGACACTTTATTAAAAATTTTTAATAAAAGATGTTAACCTAATACATTTTTTTTCCATTAAGAGAGTGAATACCAAAACGAATGTTAATTAAAATTAGAAATTATGGAAAGTGATATTAAATTACTCGAGAGAGGTGTAGTCCAAGTAGAGGGTAATGAACTGTTTTTATTTGCTCATGATATTAAATTGGACAATGCAGATAGGCGAAATGGATCAGGACATCGGAGGGCTCTTGTTCATGACCATGAAGATGGGTTGACAATAAATTATAATGGTGATTATCCAGGTGGAGTTACCATAAAAGGCATAATTAAGGTTGATTCTATCGAAATACCAAGAATAGAGCGTTACTTCGGACATTCCTCGTTGATTAATACCATCTCGGTTATGAAGCAACAGATTGATGCATTGCGAGAAACAATAGAAACACTTTCAACACCTTAAATTAATGTCATGAGAAATAGTTTCAGAGAAATTGCTGCCTTTATGGATCCTGTTGATACTGCCAGAGGTCTAAGAAAATTATTAGGGATGCATTTATTAGAAGAAGGAGATGGATACCGAGAGGTGTGGAGAAGACATAATCATCCCAATGTAATTACTGAAAGATTTTTTGCTTTCAATACATATTTGATGGATATTCCAGGAGCTGGTAGAAAACCAGCAGTAGAATATAGGGATGCTGAAATAGGGGATTTTACAGAAGAAAATTTTGACATTTGCTGTCTATCAGAAGTTTGGCTTCGAGAAGAACGAAAAGATCTACTTGATCAATGGCCAGATTCCGTTCATGTAGAACACGAATCAGGACGAGCTTCATTGATTAATTTAACTGCTATGTTGGGCTCCTCTGGATTAATGACCATATCAAGATCTCACGAGATTCATCATAAAAATTTCTATGAATATAAAAATGAATCTGGTGCCGATAAAAACGCTAAAAAAGGATGTTTACTTACAGTATTGATGCCAATTGCAAACAGATCTTCAAGAATACCCAGTAGTCTGAATATTTACAGTACACATATGAACGCATCCGGAGAAGCCAAGAATAAACAATTGTTTGAATTAGTGAAGTTCGTATGGGAAACTATGGATAAGGTCGCGGGCGACACATCTCGACCGGGTCGACCAGGTTTAAACAACAATATTCTTTGTGGTGATTTTAACTTAGATCGTTATCAACGTGGAGGTTTATTGATAACTGATGAAATTCTTGAATGGTCGGAAGTCCGTGATCTTCCGGGACATTTACAACGAGCCGTAAACCATCAAGTATTACCAGATGGTACGGTCACCAATATTGTCATAGGTGCAAAATCGGCTTTTAGTCTATTGCGGGATTTACTATCGGTTCTTGGATTTAAGGATTTGTGGTCCACACGAAATGGAACAGCGGGATACACTTCGAATTTGCCCACATCGCCGATAGCATCCAACGTTCCGATAAGGGATTCAGAATTTCCCTTCTATTGCGATGATAATGTAATTCCCAACACGAGAACATCAGACAGGCCAACTGCTATCGATCATATGTTTGTTACAGGCTCAACATCAAGTACAGCATTTACTATTGATTTCACGAGACCTCGTCGTCCGTTTACAATACGCCCGGATGATGCAATTGATTTAGATGAGATAAGATTTATGTCGGACCATTTGGGAATTTCAACAACGATAATGTTAACACCAAAACAATAAAAATAGAATAAGATGGCAACGAAATTTTTAGAGACCGTTCTGATAAATTGACTGAACCACAGAAAGAAGAAATAAGGTTGGCGTTCGATTGGGCTTTGAGCACGCAACGACTTATAGAACAAGATTTCAATGCTTTATAGAATGTCCGTAGGCGTGCAAGAAGTCGTGTCATACGTAATTATCCAGCGATAGAAAGATGGATTGGTATGCAAAGTGTTGGTCGGTTAAGACGTATTACTAGGCGAGTTTCCAAGCTCCGAAAATGGCTAGAGAATAGAAGGATAATCGTAGTTTTTCATGAGCAACAAGATTTTATTTGTTCAGATACTAGACGCGGAGCCAGTAGAGGCGCAAGATTTATAAGTCCAGTTATACGTTTTCATATGTGTGAACGATTCTTTGAATCTTCTAGTCTTAATAGGCGAGCAGATCTCATAATTCACGAGTTATGTCACGAAATGGGGCATTTACATGTGATTAATGATACACACGCAAAAATAGTAGAACTAGCCAGAAACCAATATAGATATAGGGTAGCAAGAAATCCGTATATGTACCAGGGATTATTTAGGGAATATACTAGCGAGCCTATTAGTGTCTAATAAGATATAATCCATGTCAAATAGATTAAAAAAAAGAATTCATCTGACGAAATGGTCGTAAAAACTTTTAGACAAAAACTTTCTTATAAATCGCATATTTCAAAAGAATCTAAAAGTTTTGCTTTCTTAGCTTAGGCAAGCGTTGGAAGTTATTCGCATATTTTTGTAGTTCTGAAGTTTCGTGAGAATCGCATATTTGAAATCCCAAGAGCCATTGTGCAGCATATTCAATTTAAATTAACGTTCCTGTAAAACGGCTTTAACATAATTGTTCATATTTTTTTATTTTATGATTATGTGTTCATGAATCTTTAAAATCGATTTGCCTGACGATATAATACACTTGCGCGTAAGTTATATCTGCAATTATGTAAAATAGCGAAGCTATTCGCCGTTTCTACTTATAATATCTATTTGTTCTATAATGTTCCGCGCCTGCCCGCCGAAGCATTTTGGCGTGGGAGGGTTATGTAACTTGAGCTTTGATTACGGCATAAAAATAAAGATGAGAATCTTTTTTTTGAGCGAAATAGTGCGCGGGCAAAGTATCTAAAAATTTTCTTTGATTTTTTTTCTTTCTAGAAAGTTTCTTCTAAAAAGGTGATACAACACTTATTATATGAGCCGACGATAGGAGGTGAGTGTAATGTGTGTGGAATGAAAATGTAATTTTAATGACTATGTAAAGTAAATTTATACTCTTTCACTGGTTGTGTATCCAATATAATATACAACAATAGATGACATTTTAAATAAAGAAGTATTTTTGCTTTATGGAAGACAAGTTACATTCACTAAGACAACATTTTGAAGAAATCGTTTCTTTAACTGATGAGGAGTGGAACTTTATACAATCTCATTTTGAATTTAAAAGTCTTAAAAAACACCAATTTTTAATACAAGTAGGGCAACCTGTAGACTTTGAATATTGGATTATAAAAGGCTTAGTAAAAGCCTATTCCATAGATGAAAAAGGCAAAGAACATATTCTTCAATTTGCTATGGAAAACTATTGGGTGAGCGACCATTGTGCTTTTCAGCATCAAGAACCAGGGACTATTTTTGTAGATTGTCTTGAAGATTCAGAGTTTTTCTGTTTGTCTTTAGAGAACAGGGAAAAAATTTGTTATGAAGTCCCTGCCGTTGCCAACTTTTTCAGAATTAAATCAAATCACGGTTACATCAATCTACAGCAAAGAATCTTGTCTTTACTTACAATGACCGCAGAAAGTAGGTATGAGTATCTATTAAATAAGCTTCCAAAATTAATACAACGCGTTCCTAAAAAATTAATCGCTTCTTATTTAGGCGTATCCAGAGAGACCTTAAGTCGTTTTAGTAGTTAAAAGTGACCTACATCACTTTTCAAAATTGATATACCTCACAAAAAATCCGTGATGTATGTCCTCGCACACCCCTTTCTTTTCATAGAATTTTGTATCGAACAATTAAATACAATGTACTATGAAAACTACAAGAACACTTTTTCTATTATTTACAGTAATTGCTATAGGTTTTAATACCTATGCGCAAGAGGAAAAAAGACCGTTGATGGGTAACTCTTACGGTATTATCAATATTGATGAATACGTAACGCTACTTCCTAAAAGTCATAATGGTATCATCAAAGACATCAGATTAATAGACCGCGAACACGCTGGTGTTAGAATCTTCAGGCTGTATGATGAAGTGCCTATGCACTACCACGCAAAATCTGATGCTTACCTCTACATTTTAAATGGCAAAGCAGAATTTTATGTTGCCGATAAAGGTCCTGTTGTTGCAGGAAAAGGCGACTTACTTTTTTGGGGAAAAGGTACAGCACACGGTAACGGAAAAATTTTAGAAGGTCCGTTAGACGTACTCGTTTTTGATGCCATTGCCAGAGACCCGAGCGATGTTATCTGGGTAGATCCATCAACGCAAAAGAAATTTTTGGGCAACTAATCAAATCATATTCAATTTTAAAAAAAATAACGATGAAAACAGTAACAATTATAAAAACAGTCTTGTTCGCTTTTGTAATGAATTTTACACTATTAGCACAAGCACAATTAGAAACTATAGCAACATTTCCAGAATCTAGACCAGGGAATATAACGGTGTCTAGCGACGGAAGAATATTTGTAACAATGAGTGCCTTAAGTGCTTCAAAATATATGGTGAAAGAAATTTTACCTAATGGAGAAGCCATTCCGTTTGGAGATAAAGAGTGGATTGTAAAACCAGAAAACGGAAGTATAAAAGGTATCAATTCAACCATCGGAATTCAAGCCGATGCTAATGGAATACTTTGGGTATTGGATATGGGTAACGTAAAGCAAAATCAGGCACCAAAATTGGTTGGTTTTGATTTGGTATCCGGTAACGTCACAAAGGTTTTTCCTATTCCGAATACAGTATTGTCATCAAAACCTTTTTTACAGGATTTTGTAATCGATGTAAAAAATAACACTGCTGTCATTGCAGATATGACCGATGCTTTAAATCCGCCAATTGCACCAGCTTTTGTGGTGATTAACTTAGAAACGGGTTATATAAGACGCGTTTTAGAAGGGAATGCATCATTTTTGTCTGCTGATGAACCAGTGAAAATTCACGGTAGATTAGTATCCCACAAAAGAAAAGATGGTACTACCATTCAGCCAAGATATCCGTTAAACCCAATTTCCATAGATGACGAAAACAAGTACATCTACTATGGTGCAATGGGAAACACCAAAATTTACCGCATTCCTTCTGCTGTTTTAGCGGATGAAAGCAAGGAAGATAGCGACCTTAATAAGTACATCGAGTTTTATGCCAACAAACCAAAATCTGACGGATTTAAAGTGGGTGCAAACGGAAAAGTATATGTAACCGATGTTGAAAATTCAGCCATTGTAGAAAGTATGCCTGCTGGAATGAAAACCATTGCCCAATCTAAAAAAGACTTGTCTTGGCCAGATGGTGTTGCCATACACGGTAACTACTTGTATATCGTAGCAAATCAGCTTCATAATCTGCCTTTGTTAAATAAAGGAAAAGATGCTAGTAAACCGCCTTATTTAGTATTAAAAATGAAGCTTCAAGATTAAATAAAATTAAAAGTAAAGTGATGTATGAACATAATTATATGTGACATACATCACTTTAAAATGGTGATGTACATCCTCGCACACCTCTTGCATTCATCGGAAATTTGTATAAGAAATTTAAAAACATATTAAAATGAAAACAATAGTAAATACATTAAAAACAATTGCCTTAGCAGCTACACTTTTCACTGCTTTAACTACAAATGCACAACAAGTACCAACGTCACCTTATGGTGCTGACGATGAAATTGGCGCACTAAACCTTTTAAATGAAGAAACAGTTTTGGATGCGGTAAAATTGGTTAAAAAAGGAAAAGTATACCGCCTAGGAATGGTGGTAAATTCAGAAACTGCAGCTTTCCGTCACAGATACTTTCACATTGAAACGTTACAACCAGAAACTGCTGCTGCAGGTTCTAACAAATTCACTTACGTAGATGATCAATTAATTGGTTGGACAGGTGTTGGGTCTCAAATAAACGGATTAGCACATTATGGTAGAGACAATGTGCATTATAACGGTCATAAAGTAGAAGATTTTTTAACCGTATCTGGTGTGAAAAAATTAGGTCTAGAAAAATTACCTCCAATTGTAACTAGAGGTGTTGTTTTAGATATGCGCTCATATTACAATCAAGATATTGTAAAAGAAGGCACTGTTTTTACAGTTGAAGACATTGAAAAAGTAGCCAGAAAACAAGGCATTGAAATCCGTAAAGGAGATGTGGTTTTGTTTTACACAGGATGGACCAAATTAATGGGTAAAGACGACAAACGTTATCTAGCTGGCGGACCTGGAATTGGTACGGAAGCTGCACATTATTTAGGTAAAAAAGGAATTGTTGCAGCAGGTGCAGACAACTGGTCTTTTGAAGCAGTACCGCACGAAAACAGCGAACTTTCTTTTCCTGTAAATCAAATGATGGCAACCGAATATGGCGTACAAGTATTAGAAAACATTCTTGTAGATGAGTTGGTTGAAGATAAAGCTTGGGAATTCCTTTTTGTATTAGGTCACCCTTTATATGAAGGTTCTACGCAAGTACAAATCAACCCTGTTGCTATTAAATAAGAATAACAAAAAACAATTAGAAATTATGGAAACACCAACGATAAATAAAGACACAACGGTAGTTAAAAAGAAGGGACTACCGGCAGCATTATGGGCATTGACGATAAGTGCATTTGCTATAGGAACAACAGAATTTGTAATTGTAGGTCTACTATCTACCGTTGCAAATGATTTAGGGACATCATTAACCTCAGCAGGATTGTTAGTTAGTTTATATGCTATTGGTGTTGCCATTGGTGCACCCATTTTAACCGCCTTAACAGGTAAAATTCCAAGAAAACAGTTATTAATGGGCATTATGGTGCTATTTATAATTGGTAACGGATTAGCAGCAATTGCACCAAGTTTTGAATTATTGCTATTATCAAGAGTGGTAACAGGTTTTGCTCACGGTGTATTTTTCTCTATTGGGTCTACCATTGCTGCTAGTTTGGTGCCAAAAGATAAGCGAGCAACCGCTATTTCTATAATGTTTGCAGGTCTTACGGTAGCAATTGTAACTGGTGTGCCTTTAGGAACATACATTGGTCAGAATTTTGGATGGAGAGCTACTTTTATTGGTGTTGCCCTTTTAGGATTAGTAGGTGCAATAGCTAGTTTAGCTTTGGTTCCTAAAAACATCAAACAATCGGCTCCATTACGACTTATAGACCAATTAAAAGTGATTAAGAATCCGTCTATTTTATTGGTGTTAGCCATTACTGCATTTGGTTATGGTGGTACGTTTGTCACTTTTACCTACTTAACTCCGCTGTTAGAAGAAGTGACTGGTTTCTCTTCGGATATGACTAGTGTATTTCTTTTAATTTATGGTATTGCCATCGCCATTGGTAATATTATTGGTGGTAAAGTATCTAATAACAGACCAGGTAAAGCCTTATTAGTAATGTTCGCTTTACAAGCCATTGTATTGTTTGTGTTATACTTCACCGCTTCTAGTCAGATTTTTGCCATAATAACCTTGTTTTTTATGGGAATATTAGCCTTTTCAAACGTACCTGCATTACAATTATACGTGGTGAAAATGGCGGAAAAATACTTACCAGGAACCGAAGATGTAGCATCAGCATTAAACATTGCAGCATTTAACGTAGGTATTGCTATTGGCGCTTATGTAGGCGGAATGGTTGTAGAATCGAGCTTAGGTATTGAAGCCACTCCTTGGGTAGGTGGTATTCTTGTGATTGTAGGATTCTTGTTAACCTTAGTATTATTCAAAAAAGAAAAAATATAAATAATGACTGCATTAAAATTTAGAAATAACGACGAAATGCCAATTTTAGGTTTAGGAACGTTTCATTCTGAACCAAATGAAGTGTACAATGCGGTACTTTTGGCTATTAAAATAGGATACAGACATATAGATTGCGCTGCGGCTTACGGAAACGAAAAAGAAGTAGGTAATGCTATTGCCGATTCGATACAACAAGGTTTGGTTACGCGTGAAGATTTATGGGTGACTTCCAAATTATGGAATGCTTCTCACGGTGAAGAGAATGTGATTCCTGCACTGAACCAGACTTTAGAAGATTTACAACTAGAGTATCTAGACCTCTATCTTATCCACTGGCCTGTCGCTCTTAAAAAAGGAACAGAAATGCCTGAAAAAGCATCAGATTTTATTCCGCTTTCAGAGGTGCCTTTAACCAATACTTGGAAAGGGATGGAAGCTGCTTTAGAGCAAGGACTTGCAAAACATATTGGCGTGAGCAATTTCAATGAAAATCGGCTGAAAGAAATACTAGCGACTGCAGTACATCAACCAGAGATGAATCAGGTAGAAATGCATCCGTTTTTACAGCAAGAAGCATTACAATCATTCTGCGTAAAAAACGATATGCTGCTAACAGCATACGCACCTTTAGGTTCGCTTGTAGATGAAAATAGCACGCTACGTTTGTTAGAAAATGATACGATAAAAAACATTGCCAAAGCAAAACATATGTCGCCTGCACAAGTAGCACTGGCATATACGATGCAACGAGGCATTGCAGTAATTCCTAAATCTATAAATGAAGCGAGATTGCTTCAGAATTTAGAGACGTTTAACCATACGCTTACCGAAGAAGATATGGCGTTGTTGAAGGATTTAGATAAGGGACATCGCTTTATAAATGGAAAATTTTGGGAAGTTGAAAACGGACCCTACACTGCAGATAGTATCTGGAATGCTTAATCATATTATTCATCAGGTGTCTTAGCGGATGCCTGATGAATTTAAAACACACACTATGAATCCATTTGATAAACTATATAGACCAGGTAAAATGACATTGGGTATAGAGTTTCCTTTAGATAACGATTGGTCTTCAGAAGGAAATCGCAAACGTTTGGAAGATAACAGACTTTTTGGAGTTCCAGACATTTCAAACCATTTAGCATTGGCACAACAAATTGACGAAGCAGGATTCGCAGCCTTATGGATGCGAGATGTTCCTGTGTACGACCCTAACTTTGGTGATGGTGCACAATTGTTTGACACCATATCGTACTTGGGGTATTTATCTGCAGCTACCAAAAACATTTTGTTGGGTACAGCTGCCATAGTATTGCCCTTACAACAACCTATAAAGCTAGCAAAGGCTGCTGCTACTATAGAAAATTTAAGTGATGGTAGACTTTTGTTAGGATTAGGTTTGGGCGACAGACCTGTGGAGTTCCCGATGTACAATATCGACTATAAAAAAAGACCTGAAATCTTTAGACAAAATCTTGATATTATTAAAGAAGCTTGGAAAACAAATAGTAATTTAAAATCTAAGTACGATTTTTTAACTAGTGGAATAGAAGTGTATCCAAAACCGAAAAATGACATTCCGCTTGTCATAGCAGGTCATTCCGGACAAAGCATCAATTGGATAGCCAAAAACGCACAAGCTTGGTTTAATTACCCAAGACCTGTTGCCGAAACTTTAGAGAACAGAAAATACTGGTGTAATGCGTTGTATGATGAAGACCAAGCAGCAAAACCTTATATTTCGGCGATTCATTTAAACCTATCTAAAGACGATAATGCAACTTTTAAACCACAGCGTTTTGGTGGTACGGTAGGCATCAATCATCTTACCGCCTATTTAAAGTCCTATGAAAATATTGGAGTGAACCACATGGCAATAAATCTTAGAAAGTCTGAAACTCCCGTAAGTCAGGCTATTGCTAAAATTAAAGATGTTGTAATACCGGAGTTTTAGTATTCAAATGAATACGGCCTAAGAGAATTTTGGTGATACACACGAGAACTACTGAAGAGACAATTCACCTTAATACGGAGTATAAAAAAGATGAAAAAGGATCATCATCTATAAGTGTAGAAAAGGTAATTGAAGTTGTTGAACAAAGAATGTTTTTTGACAGTAATGCTACTAGTATATGTTTTGCAAGAAAGCATGCAAAAAATGGACTTGATTGGGATGCAGCTTACTTTAATTCTTTAGCATTAAAAGAAAGTAATTGCATAGAAGATGATGACGAAATACGCGATAAATACAAACTTCTTAGCAAGGCTGAAAAAAAGTTAAAAGTAGGGTACTCTTATAGAAAACAACAATGTATTTTTTATATGTGGTAAATTCTTTAAGGATATAAAATAATTTAATTTATATGAGGGATTTTTTTATCAAATATTTAACTCTTTACAAAATCCGTATTTTGTAAAGAGTTAAGGGTTTTTATTGTATATTTCATTCGGCATATAGATATTATAAAAATGGACACCAACGGGCGAAATGTAAAGAGTATTAAAAATCAAACTACAAATGCACACGAAAGGGTCAAAGATTATTTGAGCGATGCTGAAATGAAAGTTCTTTTAAAAGCTTCAAAAAAAACTAGATACCCTAAAAGAAATTATATTTTGCTATTGATGATTTACAGGCACGGCTTAAGAGTTTCAGAGGCTGTAAACCTAAAACTATCTGATGTAAATTTAAAAGAATCCAGAGTTTGGATAAATCGTTTAAAAAATGGGCTTTCGGTAGAACATCCGATTTCCGGAGATGAATTAAGATCTATAAAACGGTATCTAACTTCTAGGAAAGATAATCTACCCTGGTTATTCGTAAATGAAAGAGGTTTACCATTAACAAGACAAGCTGTTAATTATATTATTTCAACAGTAGGGAAGGAGGCAAAGCTTGAAAATGTCCATCCTCATACATTGAGACATTCCTGTGGTTTTTATCTAGCAAACAAAGGATATGATTTAAGGTTAATTCAAGATTACCTTGGTCATAGAGACCCTAAACATACGGCTCATTATACTAGAGTAGTAAGCAAAAGGTTTGAAAAATTATGGGTGTGATTTATTTATCTCACAAAATGAGATGATTTATGTTTAATAAGATTATATTTATTCAAAAATATAGTAAATGAACCGTATAAAGGAAGTGCTTAATGGAAAAGGTATTAAGCAAATATGGTTATCCGAAAAATTAGGTAAAAGTTACAATATGGTCAATTCCTATGTTCAAAATAGGAGACAACCTAGCTTAGAGATTCTTAATGAAATTGCCGATATCTTAAATGTAGATATTAAGGATTTGATTGTTTCAAATAAGAGTTAGTATGAATGAAGCTCTAACACGTAAAGAACTTATTGATGACCAACTTCAAGAAGCGGGATGGAATATCAATGACCAATCTCAAGTAGTCATTGAATATAATATAAGTAAAGATCAATCTGTTAAAGAACCAAATTCTAAATACGATACCACCCAATTTAGCGATTACGTACTTTTAGGTAAAAACGGAAAAGCTTTAGCGGTAGTTGAAGCAAAAAAATCTTCAACAGATGCTGAAATAGGAAGAGAACAAGCAAAACAATACTGCTTAAATATTCAAAAGGAATCAGGAGGCGAATTACCCTTTTGTTTTTATACAAATGGTCACGATATATTCTTTTGGGATTTGGGTAATTATCCACCAAGAAAAGTAATTGGCTTTCCTAAACGAGACGACTTAGATCGCTATTTATACATTAGGAAAAATAGAAAGCCATTAGCTGCAGAATTAATCAATGCAGATATTGCAGGGCGTGATTATCAAATTCAAGCTATTCGTTCTGTAATGGAAGGCATTGAAAGAAAACGCAAAATGTTTTTATTAGTAATGGCTACAGGTACGGGTAAAACAAGAACTTGTATTGCCTTAGTTGATGCTTTAATGCGATCGCATTGGGCAGAACGAGTATTGTTCTTAGTAGATAGAATAGCACTTCGTAATCAAGGCCTAGAAGCTTTTAAAGAGCATTTACCTAATGAACCCACTTGGCCAAAAGTTGGAGAAAAGAACATAGCAACAGATAGACGTATTTATGTTTCAACCTATCCTACAATGTTAAACATTGTTAGAGATGAATTAAACACATTATCGCCTCATTTTTTTGATTTAATAGTGGTGGATGAAAGTCATCGATCTATTTACAATACTTATGGGGAAGTTCTTGATTATTTCAATACCATAACTTTAGGATTGACAGCAACACCTACAGACGTTATAGACCATAACACCTTCAAGTTATTTGAATGTGAAGATGGTTTACCAACCTTCGCGTATTCGTATGAAGAAGCTGTAAATAATATTCCGCCTTATTTGAGTAATTTTCAGGTTATGAAAATTCAAACGAAGTTTCAAGAAGAAGGAATTAGTAAAAGAACAATTAGTTTAGAGGATCAAAAACGATTGATTCTACAAGGTAAAGAAGTTGCTGAAATCAATTTTGAAGGTACTGAGCTTGAAAAAGCAGTTATAAATAAGGGCACAAACGTTACTATTGTTAAGGAGTTTATGGAGGAATCTATAAAAGATCCAGATGGTGTACTTCCTGGTAAAACTATTTTCTTTTGTTCTACAAAAGCACATGCAAGACGTATAGAAGAAATATTTGATGCGCTATATCCCGAATATACTGGAGAATTAGCTAAAGTAATGGTGTCAGACGATTCTAGAGTCTATGGTAAAGGTGGGTTATTACACCAATTTACGAATAACAATATGCCTAGAATTGCTATTAGTGTAGATATGCTAGATACAGGAATTGATGTTAGAGAATTAGTCAATCTAGTATTCGCAAAACCTGTATATTCTTATACTAAGTTTTGGCAAATGATTGGTCGTGGTACAAGATTGCTAGAACCAACCAAAATAAAACCGTGGTGTCCAGAAAAAGATAATTTTTTAATATTAGACAGTTGGGATAATTTTGAATATTTCAAATTAAATCCAAAAGGAAAAGAATTAAAAGCACAAATACCATTACCTGTTCGTTATTTCGGATTGCGTTTAGATAAAATAGAACTTGCCTTAGAATTAGACGAAAGAGAAATAGCTTTAAAAGAAATAAATAAACTTAGAGAGCAGATTTCAGAATTACCAAAAAAATCTGTGGTAATTCAAGATTCTAGGTCTGATATTGCTTTAGTAGAATCTCCAGAATTTTGGAAAAATATAAGCATAAAAAATATAGAGTTTTTAAGAAATAACATAAAACCACTATTCAGAACCGTTTCACAAGTCAACTTTAAAGCCATGCGCTTTGAAAAAGACGTCTTAGAAGTTTCAGTAGCTCATTTAGCTGAAGAAACAGATCAGTTTGATACACTTAAAGAAAATATTATCAATATTGTAGGTGAACTACCTTTAACAATTAATAGCGTCGCTAAGCATAAAACCTATATTAATCAAGTAGTAACCAATCATTTTTGGAGTACGGTTACAGATGCGGGTTTTGATGTTTTAGCTGAAACTATTGCACCTTTAATTCATTTTAGAGAGCCAACAACATTACTTTTGGGAGCAACTAGACTAAATTTAGAAGATGTTTTAAAAACCAAAGAAATGGTAGAGTTTGGTCCAGAAAACGAAGCAGTAAGCATCTCTAAGTATCGCGAAATGGTAGAAGCTAAAGTTAAAGAGCTTACAGAGCGTAATATCATTTTACAAAAACTAAAAGAAGGCAAAACCATTTCAGAAGAGGAAGCCAATGCATTAGCCGAAGAATTACACAACGAAGATCCGCATATAACCGAAGCTTTATTACGGAAAGTATACAATCATCAAAAAGCAAAATTCATTCAGTTTATAAAACACATTTTAGGTATTGAGGTTTTAGAACGGTTTGATGATCAGGTTAGTAAAGCTGTACAGCAATTTATTACAGAACAAACCTATTTAACCACAAGACAAATAGAATTTTTAAACTTGCTGAAAAATTATATTATAGAACATGGTTCTATTGAAAAACGCGATTTAATACAAGCACCTTTTACAATTATACACGCAAAAGGAATACGTGGCGTATTTTCGCCAAACGAAATAA
Source organism: Cellulophaga sp. HaHa_2_95 (assembly GCF_019278565.1). The sequence continues at coordinate 2,615,790 of NZ_CP058988.1, forward strand.
AAGACATTCTAACATTAACAGAAAAATTTGTAGCCTAATATGAGCTTAATTAATAGCAATCCACAAATTGCATCAAAAATAAATGACCTTTGGAATAAATTTTGGTCTGGTGGAATTTCAAACCCACTAACGGCAATAGAGCAAATTACATATTTGCTGTTTATGAAAAAGTATGATGAAAATGATTTAGAAGAATTATCTAAAGCTGAATTCACAGGAGATCCTTATACCTCAAAATTTGATGGTACATTTTTCGCGACAAAACAAGACGAAGAAAACAATCAAAACGGAATAGACAAACAAGAATTACGTTGGAGTAATTTTAAACGTTTACCTGCAAACGATATGTTGCAACACGTGCAACGTTATGTGTTTCCATTTATTAAAACATTAGATACTGATGAGTCACCATTTGTAAAGCACATGGCAAATGCGGTGTTTATTATTCCTAAGCCATCGTTATTATTAGAAGCTGTAAAAAGCATTGATGATATTTTTGACCTCATGGAGCAAGATGCCACCCAAAATGGTCAAGATTTTCAAGACATTCAAGGTGACGTTTACGAAATGTTATTAAGCGAAATTGCTTCTGCAGGTAAAAACGGACAGTTTAGAACACCAAGACATATTATAAAATTATTGGCGGAATTGGTAAATCCAAAACTAGGACAACGCATTGCAGATCCTGCTTGTGGTACAGGTGGTTTTTTATTGGGTGCTTACCAATATATGGTAACTCAGTTAGATAAAGAAAAAGAGAAACAACAATCAGACGAAGATGGTTTTATCCGCAGTAGCCGAAGCGCTTTATTAACCGAAGATGTTAAAGAAATTTTAGGAAGCAGTTTACAAGGGTACGATATAGACCAAACGATGGTGCGTTTAGGTTTAATGAACCTGATGATGCATGGTATCGAAAGCCCACAAATAGATTATAAAGATACGTTAAGTAAAAGCTACTTTGAAACTAGCGAGTACGATGTTGTATTGGCAAATCCACCATTTACAGGAAGTGTAGATAAAGGAGATATACACGAAGAGTTAAGCCTTAAAACTACCAAAACGGAATTACTATTTATAGAGCGTATTTACAACATGCTTAAAATGGGAGGAACTGCTGGTATTGTTATACCGCAAGGGGTATTATTTGGTTCTGGTAAAGCTTTTGTAGAGGCTAGAAAGTTAATGATTGAAAAATCGGAATTGAAAGCAGTAATAACCATACCAAGTGGTGCGTTTAAACCCTATGCAGGTGTAAGTACAGCTATCTTAATTTTTACCAAAGGAGGTGAAACCGAAAACGTTTGGTTTTACGATATGGAAAGCGATGGTTACACATTAGACGATAAACGGGCGAAACTAAAAGACAAAGAAGGAAATGATGATTACGGCGATTTACAAGACATCATTACCAACTACAAAACTAGAACTACAAAAAAAGAAAACGACAGAAAAGCAAAGCACTTTTTTGTGCCTAAAAAAGAAATTAAAGACGAAGGTTACGATTTAAGTTTTTCTCGTTATAAAGAAGAAGTTTTTGAAGAAATTGAATACGAAAAACCTGAAGTTATTTTAACCAAATTATTAGGTGGAAAAGATAAAGATGGTAAAAAAATTAAAGGATTAGAATTAGAGATTTCTGAAGGATTGAATGAGTTAAAGGAATTGTTTTAGATGATGATGAAATATCGATTAGATAAACTTTGTGAAATTAATAGTGGAGGAACACCATCGCGAAGAAAAAAAGAATATTACAATGAAGGAAAAATACCATGGGCAAAAATAAGAGATATCGAATCTTCAAATGGTACTATCTACGATACAGAAGAGAAAATAACTATTGAAGGATTAAAAAGTATTAGAAATAAGTTATTTCCTAAAGGTTCATTACTAATATCTATTTATGGATCTGTTGGAAAAGTAGCTTTTACAGGTGTCGACATGTCATCAAATCAGGCGATTTTAGGTATAAGACTTAATAAAGAAGGTGAAAATAAATTAAGTTTAGAATACCTTAAATATTGGTTTGAGATTAATCTCGAATCTTTAAAAAATAGAGCCGTTGGAGGAATATTAAAAAACATTTCTGCCTCGATTGTCCGTGGGTTAGAAATTCCTCTTCCAAGTTTAAATGACCAAAAACGCATAGCACAAGTTTTATCTAATTGTGAAAGTTTAATACAAAAACGTAAAGAAAGTATTGCGTTATTAGATGAGTTGTTGAAATCTACTTTTTTGGAAATGTTTGGGGATCCAATTGAAATGAACAAAAAGAATCTGGAAAAACTCGAAAATCATATAGAGTATTTGACAAGTGGTTCTCGTGGTTGGGCGAAATATTATTCAGATGAAGGTCCTAAATTTTTAAGAATTAAAAATTTAGGATTTGGAGTTTTAAATGAAAAAGATGTACAGAAGGTAAATCCTCCTAAAAGTGCCGAAAGCATTAGAACTATTGTGGAAGAAGGAGATTTGCTAATTTCAATAACAGCAGATTTAGGTAGGACGGCTGTAGTTCCAAAACATTATGGAGAAGCATACATTAATCAACATTTAGCTTTGGTTAGACTCAAAGAAAGCCTAAATCCTCGATATGCAGCTTATTATTTTGCGATGCCATTTGGAAATCGGATGATACAAAAAAAAGATAAAGATGGGGTTAAATCTGGTCTTACCTTTAAGGATATCAAAAATTTCGACATTTACATGCCAGAAATAATACACCAAAAAAAATTTGAAATAATATTTAATCAGATTCAAGAATTAAAAATATCTTATAACAATCATTTAGAAGAGTTAGAAAATTTATATGGAAGTATAAGTCAAAAAGGATTTAAAGGAGAGTTAGATTTGAGTAAGGTTAAAATATCTAGCATTTGTGATTTTGTAACTACAAATTCAGACGCTTCAGATTCTATTTTAGATATTAAAACGCCAGTGGCAGGCTCTTTAGAACCACCAAAAAATGAAGATAAAAGACCTAGAATTTCTAAGAAAGAGTTAGAAAATTTAAAAATTACAACTAAAGGAAAAAGAGATATAACTAATACTACTTATTTAGATTTTATAGGAATCCCAACCGAAATACAAAGAAGGAATTATGCAGATGATTATTCTATCGAAACTGATTTTATAAATGAAAAATTGTTTATCCAATTTTATTTAAAAGATAATTTCAAAAATAAAGAATTTACCCTGAGTGATGTTGAAATAAGTTTTAATTCTTACTTCATTCCAAAAGGTCAGGATTTTGATTATGAAAGTTGGAAAGAGTTCGTTTTTGATTTTATTGAAGCTAAACCTCCTTTGCTAGAACAACTTTTTGATAGAAATGATAATACAGTAAAACTAAAACTAACAGATGAAGCTTTTAAGGCTTAAAATAAATCAGCCAAATGGCTTTCGCTCGTTAAAAAAAGGTTTTGAGATGTATTTCCTAAGAGACTTTCATTATCAAGATGCAACTACATTTAATCCATATGTATTAGCAGGTACAAACGGAAGTGGTAAGTCTAATATTTTGGAAGCACTTGCAGAAATATTTTTTCATTTAGATTGTATTTATTTAAGCAATAAACCAGACTACTTTGATAAAAGTAATGATAATCCAAAGGGTTTTGATCCTAAAAAATCTAGAATAGATGCTTATGAGTTAGAGTATTTTACATTTTTAGATAAAGAAATATTTCCTAATGAAAACCATACAGAAAAGGCACAGATTAAAATAGTAAAAACACTAAATGATAGACCGAAAATAACGTGGTTTAACAAAGAAAAATTTAAGCACAGTACTGACTTAACACAAAAAGAAATAAAAATATTATTACCAGAATATGTAGTCGGTTATGCTTCTGGAAATAATGAAACTTTAAGTTTACCTTTTTTTAAAAGTAGATTTTTACAGTATGATGCCTATTTAAACGATTTATCAAATGGTGAATTTGTAGATCCAAAACCACAAAATTCTTTAGTCTATTTAGATGAGACTTTTAGTCAAGCTATTTTATTAACTAATTTATTAATGTATGATGTTATTTTTGATGAAGAATCAATAAATGACAAAGCTAAAAACACGATTTTAAAACCATTTAAAGAGTATGTAAAATTAAAAGATGTAAAATCTTTTCGATTAATTATAAGAACAGATAAAGAAATAAAAGTACTTGTAGATCAAGAGAATGGCGACCCAAGATATATGTTTAATGAGAAAGTTAAACTATTACAAAATGTAGATTTACAATCTGACACTCAAAGTGTTTTTATACGTTCGTATCTTGAAAAACTGAAACGTTGTGCTACCAGTTGGCAAGAATACCAAAATGATGGGCCTATTAGCGAGGACGAAGTAGAAACGTTTGTCACTAATAGCTATTTAATTTTAGATTACCACGTAAATGACGCTACCAAGCAGGCCTTTCAGTTTCATTTTGAAAAAGAGCCATTAAAGCTGTTTGAATTATTTCAATTATTATTGGTTTTAGATAATAATGAAGTAAGTAAAAAGAAAAAACAGCGTGCTTATAATTCGGAAAACATTTTTATCAATCAAGATATTCATCAAGTACCAGTAGAGGAAGATAGAATATTAAGGTTTAAAGATTTTTACATTCAAAAAGAACATTTAAATAAAGCTATTTACACAAAAGCTTTGTCAGATGGAGAACATCAGTTCTTACATACTTTAGGGTTATGCTTGCTATTTAAAGACACCAGAACGCTCTTTTTGTTTGACGAACCAGAAACACATTTTAATCCAGATTGGAAAGCAAAATTTATTTCTAGTATTAGAAATTGCTTTTCAAAAGAGGAAGGAGATAGTGATGAAACTATGCGAGAAATGCTGATTACCACACATTCGCCCTTTTTAATATCAGACAGTAAAAGTGATTACGTGCATATATTTAAAAAGAATCCAAAAACAGGTAAAGTAGAAGATGTTAAACATCCTGAATTTCAAACTTTTGGATCTTCCATAAACAAAATTGGCATTCGCATTTTTGAAATGCCTAATACAATTGGTGAATATGCACAACAGAGTCTTGAGGTCTTTAGAAAAGAATTTGAACTATTAGAACACCCAAAGCAAATGGAAGAATTAATAATTAAAATAAACAAGGAACTTGGTGAATCTGTAGAACGTATTTTACTTGTAAATGAAATTATTAATAAAATTGAAGGTTCTAAATAATGCATTTTAATTATATACCCATAGAACACGATATTAATAAACTCCAAGGTTATTTAGACTTCCTGTTTTTTGAAATTTGGATAAAGGCAGAAGGTGATTTTAATTCTAGTTTTCTTGAACCAAATAAAGAATTTTATGACATCTACAATGTTTTAGAACTACAAGAAACTGAATGGGGAAATTTTTTTAATGGTAGAATAGCATTAATTCACGAAGAATTCGCAAAAATTGATAATGATAAATTTAAAACGGATTTAGCTGAAAGCTACAAAGCAAATAATAATATTGAAGGACTTTGTTGTAACAAAGCTTTAGTGCCAATTACATATGAAGACATACACTCTGTTTACCCTGATCTAGCCAAAGCTTTAAAAAGTTTTTACTCTAGAATTTATGGAAGTACATCTCCATTTAATTTAAAGGCATTTGGTTTTTTAAACGATAAACTCTTACCCGATTTTGATACTGAGTTTATGAAAGTTAATAGTAAAGAGATTTGTCCGTTTTGTGGAATTAATCATATTAAAGGTAATAATTACTCTACTAGAGAAGCTTATGATCATTTTATTCCTAAAGGGATTTATCCATTTAACACTATCAACTTTAAAAATTTAGCTCCAATGTGTCATGAGTGTAACTCTACATATAAGCTGACAAAAAAACCAATTTATTTTAAAGATGATAATGATATTAACCCAATAGAAAGAGAATTAAGTAGAAACTTATCATTCTATCCATATTCCGAATCTAAGCCTGAATTAAATTTCAAAATAGAATTAAAGACGACTAGAATAGATGAGCTTAAAATAGACGAAATAGTTTTAGAGATTGAATCTGAAGGTAATGAAGAACAGGTAGAATCTTGGAAACGTATTTTTGGTTTAGACGAACGCTATAAAGCTTTATTATGCAGTCCGAGCGCAGGAATTGATTGGTATAATTCTATAATCTCTGAATATGAGAATGCGGAAGCCTTATCCGACATTGAAGGAGCTGAGCAATATTATCAGGTAATTTTAAAAGACGCGAAGAAGAATCTGATTTCAGGAACAGGTTTTATAAAAAGCGTGTTTTTAGAAACATGTCATGAGAAAGGGTTATTTAAAAAATTGGATTAATTTAATTACAAATAAAATATGAATTATTGGGCAGTTGGATCTAGTTTTGGAGGAACAGATGATAAAACACAAGAGTTTATCGATAATAAAAACTGGTTCGATGGGAAATATGAAAATGGAGATCTTGTTAATCTATCCCATTTAGAAAAAATCAATCTAGGTGACGTATTAGTTATGAAATCTAGTGCTACAAAAGGTAAAAATCACAGTATTACATTCACTAAAGTTAAATCTATTGGTGTTATTACTAAAAGGCTTGACACACACAAATTTAAAATTGATTGGTTGTCTAGTGAAAAATTTCCACTAGATTTTGATGGTTTATCTTACAGGAAAATTATAGAACCCTTGAGAGATGATGATATTAAAAAATTTGTAAAAATTCAACTTCAGAAAAAAGAGAAAATGGAAATAACTAAGTTGTTAAAACACAAAAAACAAATCATTTTACAAGGTCCTCCAGGCACAGGTAAAACTAGATTAGCTAAAGAAATAGCAGAAACACTAACAGCAAAAATAAAAACAATAAATCCTTTACAAAAAATTGAAAGTTTTTTCAAAAAATTTAATGCTTCAGAAGATGTTAAAATTCACAGACAATTTGTAGAAGATTTAAATAATACATTTTTAAATAAGTTTAAAAAAGAAAATTTAAAACATTTAAAGTTAGAAGATTACGCTCTGGGCACTGATACTTTAGATAACTTTTGTTATTGGATAGAATATAAGTTATCACATACAGGTAAGTATACTGGACAAGCAAATAAAGGAAAAATATATTGGGATTCTGAAAATGAAGAATATAAAAAAAGTGGTTTCGTTAAAGACATAGAAAATGATGAAGATGCTATGAAAAAAGTAGCAGAATTGTTAGATAAAATTATTTCTGAAGAGTTAGATAACTATCCGATTGGCAAAGGTTTTGTTTTAAAGATTTTAAATACATATCACCCAGATACCTATTTCCCAATTAATAGTGAAACTTGCCTCTCTAACTTTTTGAAACTTGTAAAAGAAGAGGATTCAAGTTTAAATTACATTGAAAAGAACAAAAAAGTTCAAGCATTTTTTCAAAGTATGAAGTCGAAATATAATAGTGATATTACTAATTATGAATTCATGTATTTTTTGTTTGATAATTTTGATTTAAAAGGAACTGTTGTTCTAGAAAATGATGAATTGGTCGCTATTGGAGAAAATAAAATTATACAATTTCACCCATCTTACACTTATGAGGATTTTGTTAGAGGAATTACTGTAAAAAGTAATGAAAAGAGTGAAATTAAATATATTACGGAGAATAAAGTCTTAGCAGATTTTGCTGAAAAAGCATTAAACAACAAGACGTCTAATTACGTCCTTATTATAGATGAGATTAATAGAGCAAACCTTTCTAGCGTATTAGGAGAATTAATCTACGCATTAGAGTACAGAGGAGAGGCTGTAGAAAGCATGTATGAAATTGCTGGGAATAGAAAAATAACTTTACCACCTAATCTTTTAATTATTGGCACAATGAATACAGCAGATAGAAGTGTTGGGCAAATAGATTATGCCATTAGAAGACGTTTTGCTTTTGTGGATGTATTACCAAAAGTTTTATCGGAAACCGATTTGAATGCAGACAGGAAAGAAAATGAGCCTCAATTATATTTTAAAGAAGATGTTTATTTAAAAGTAAAGGAACTGTTTTTAAATAATGAAGGTAGAAATTCTGAACATTTGTCAGATGAGTTTAAAGCTAAAGATGTACAATTAGGTCATAGTTATTTTATATATACTGAAGATAATTTTAAATACAATTTAAATTATGAGATAAAACCAATCTTAAAAGAATATGTAACCGATGGCATATTGAAATCGAGCGCATTAACTGAAATTGAAGACTTATAAAATGATTGTTGTAAACGAACATCATGGTTTTGTTGAAGCAAATTCTCTACTTGATTTAAGTGAAGAGCAGAAAATATTGTTACAGCAACAAAATTTTGCTCAATACTTTAAGCGTTCTAAAAATGATAACCAAGTTTGTTTTGATATTCGGTTTAAAGAAGAAGATGATACTTATAAATTAGAATCAAGTTATATCATTGGTGTCAATTGGATTGTAAAAGGAAAACTACCTATTTATATCAAACCTAAATTAAATAACGATACTAATGAGGTAGATTATTTATCCATGCTATTTGAGGCTTTAAAAGAGACCGAAAATATAAAGCATTTGGATAATTTATACACCATAGATTTTAATGCGCCATCAATTCATATAGAACAACAGCAGGATATATTAAGTCCGTTATTAATTTTAGAGTTTTTAACTATTCTAAAACAGATTGTAAAAAAAGGACTTAAAAAATCGTATTACGATGTTACTCAAAATTTAAATACAAGAGTTAAAGGTAAAGTATTGGTAAATGCTTCTGTAAAAAAGAATCATACAAAAAGCAAGATGCATTTTAATTACTGTAAGTATCAGGAGTTTGGTTATAATTCTAAAGAAAACAGACTTTTAAAAAGAACTTTAGAGTTTGCAAAAGCTGTAATTGCTAATCATAAATCGTTATCTTCAGAGAGTATAAAACAACTTATCAATTATGTAAGTCCTGCGTTTTCTAATGTATCGTCAAATGTTAGCTTGAAAGAAGTTACTAATTTAAAACACAATCCATTTTTTAAAGAGTATAAATCGGCTGTTCAAATTTCAAAAATTATATTAAAACGTTTCTCTTACAATATTTCTCAGGTAAGTGAAATAAAATATACAACACCACCATTTTGGATAGATATGACGAAGCTCTTTGAGTTATATCTATTCAAAAAAATAAAAGAAGTTTTTCCGTTAAGAGGAGAAGTGCTTTATCATGAAAAATTTCACAAGTTAGAACCCGATATCTTGCTGAATTCTAAAGATGGTAAATACAAAGTTATCATTGATGCAAAATATAAACCTAGATATGAATCAGGTAGTATTTCTCATAAGGACGCAGCGCAAGTAAGTGGTTATGGTAGGTTAAAATCAATTAGAAAAGAACTTAAGATTGAAGATGATAATCTATTGACAGATACTCTAATCGTTTACACGAGTAATGAATCCAAGAATAAAGACATAGTTATAAATGAACTATTATCTCAAGAAGATAAACGATATCTAAAACTTTATAAATATTCAATACAGATACCGGTAATATAATTTTTTTTAAATTAGTAGGAGTGAAGTACCTTCTGATTCGATATTACATCCAATCAATATTTTTCCTCATTTTTAACTAGCAGTTTATAAAGTAATTTCTGAACGTTTAAAATTTAGATATGTTATATGGATACGTTAGAACAGGTCTTTACGAGAAGAACTTAGACCTACAATTAGATGTTTTAGAACGGTATGGCATCCAATCTGAAAATATAGTAGTAGAAAGGAACATAATGTTTAATTCAAAATTAGAGAAGTTAATAGGTCAAATTTCAAAATTAGGAAAAGGTGATACCCTTGTAATTTGGAGGTTAGATCGGGTCGCTAATAGCACAAAGAACTTCATTAAATTGATGAACAAGTTAGTTGAGAGAAAAATTATTTTCTATTGTGTAACAATACCATCAGTAAACACATCAAGTTCATATAAATATTCAGAATTATTAATTCAATTATTTGCTTGTTTATACGAATTGCAGAAAAGTGTCCTAAATGAAAATATTCGACTAGGACTAGAAATAAGTAAAAGGAATGGAAAGATTATTGGTGCTCCAAGAGGTCTTAGTCAAAAGAATAAGATAAAGGCTAAAAAGTGCGCAAAGCATTACAAAAAAGGGAAACGAACGGTACTAGAAATATGTGAGAAAGTTGGTGTTTCAAAAAGCACATTTTATAAATATTTGGAATATCATGGAGTTAGAATAAAGAGAAAACAAAAAAGAATGAATCCTAATTCCTAAAATCATTTAAAATCTATATTTAGGATTCACGTTTTCACGATAAATTCATAGAATTAAAATTAACTACATATTGGATATCAAACACTTAGGTTTATTTCTGTGAAAAATAATTTTGATTTTAAATGATTGTGGTTTAGATTTTAAATGATGGTTGACAACTAATTAGAATCCTGATTTTAAATTGTTAGTGTAGTGATTCTAAATTAGCGGTTACATATTCGCCGTTTTACAAGATATACCAATTTGTGCTATAATTTATATTATGTAAAATAGAATATTTAAGAACCTCTTCACTTTTGTAATCCCGTTTAGACTTATAAGTCAATGAATACATAATGCCACTTGCATCGTCTCGCCGACTTTCTAAATCATCCACAGGATAATTCAAAAAGCTCGCGTATGTAAAATAGAAAATATAGGAACTCCTCTCTCAATTGAATCAAACATAACTAAATTATCACTTGTTCTGTAAGTTCATCTATAAAACCTATAAGTCCAACGCTCCATCTCGCCGCTATTTAAAATAATCCACAGGATAATCTTAAATACTCGCGTATGTAAAATAGAATATTTAAGAATCTCTTTACTTTTGTAAAATTGCTATCCCGTTTAGACTTATAAGTCAATGAATACATAATGCCACTTGCTACGTCTCGCCGACTTTCTAAATCATCCACAGGATAATTCAAAAAGCTCGCGTATGTAAAATACGGCAGAAATTTCAGAAATTAAGTATTTCTGAAATTTTAAGCGAGCTGTTGCGGTGGCATTGTTCACTTTAATGTTCCTTGTTTGATTATTTCAATGGTATTTGGCTCTGCATCCATTGCTTCATTTCTGCTATATTTGAAATCATCCTTAAGTTAATCTCAAATACACAAGAAGTTAATCTCAAATACACAAGTATTCTGATTCGCTAAAACAAAAAAACTCACGTACAAAAAACGAATGTCTTTACGTACGTGAGTAAAATTTTTAAAAAGCAATCTATAGCAGCTTATAAACTTAATTGTTTAGTTGGTATAAGCTCCCATATTCCATGCGCCAGTAGTTGGTCTGGCTACTTGGTTGATATCAACTTTTATGTTAAGTCCGTATAACGTTTCAAAATGATCATACACATCTAATGTTAAAGCACTAGGTGTTAATCCCGCAGCTACGGCAGTACTAGCTGCTTGCAAAGAGAAATCATTAGCATTAGCAGCTACAAATAATGGAGCTGCACTCATACAGCCTTCGCCTTTATCAAAAGCAGCTTGAAAACTTGCTAGATCATGAGTAACACCATTACTCCACGTTATTTTAGCTTCAGCATCAAAATGATTATTTCTTAGTGTAGATAATGTTCCAGTTTGGTAGCTGTCTTCTAACATCACATCAAAATCTCGTGTATTAGAAAATACATTGTTTTCAATGACCATCGTAGAATTATAATAACCATTAGCAACTGCAATATCACTATTCACAATAGTATTATTAATAATATATCTTGGTGTCGCTCCATTATTTATTTCTATCCCTAAACCACTGGTAGCACCATTATGTGCAGTACCATCTATAGTAGCATCATGAATAAAGTTCCCAATAATAAAAACACTTTTTCCATTAGTACCTGCACCGCCATTATCACTACCTCCGCGAATACCAGTGTATGCATTATAAATTTCATTATAAAGTATCCACACACGATCTGGAGCATATTGAAAACCAATTCCTTTTGCGGGTGACCATGGGGTATCTATGATATCATGAATCACATTTTCACTAATGATAATGTCCAACGCATATTTTATACCAATTCCTGCTTGCGCAATATTAAAAATATGGTTGCGCGCAATATATATATGATGTGCTGTCGGCTGGTTTTCCAAGGTTCCGGCTTCTACTTGAAGTCCGGCAGACGAATTACTAAATTCATTATTTACAACCCACATATTACTTGTATACGATTGTATAGAACACCCACGGGCGTCAATATCTACATCGGAATCAAGCGGGCCAATTCTATGTGCTTTATTATTGTATATGATAATATCTGAAGCTGGATCATCTTTTAAGCCTACCGTATTTATTAAAACACCGCCAGCAACATCAACTTCACCTTTCATTTCACTATTTCTAATTAAGATGTGATCTACAGGAGATCCTGGTTGGTTTGAACCCAATTGTATTCTCCCACCAGAATGAAAATAAAAACCATCTAGATACACATAGCTGCCAGATAGTAGCATTTTTTTATCGGTTATTTCAGCTCTATTTTCAGTATCACTAACCACCCAAACAGGTCCGCTTTCACCAGCTACCCACGTTTCGCCAGTTCCTTCGCCTCTAAGTTTTATATCGTTTTGTATGTAATTATAATTACCTGAAACCACTACATATGCCCCTGCAGGAACAGGAAATGGAATTGTTTTACGTGGTGCAGTTGGTGTACCATAGGTATTATCAGTATCAGAGCCAGTAGCATATTCCACAAAATAATAACCAATCTGTTCTGTTTCCCATGTTTCAGGAGCCTCAGGGCTAGCCATATCTGGAGAAATCCATGCATCGGGAACACCAATAGCGGCCACATAGTCACCCGTAATTCCAGAAGTTGAGGATCCATCATCTAATACCGTATCTAATTCGCCATCACTGCTGCAACTTGCAATGCTCATACATAGTAATCCTATGTAGGTAATCTTCATAAAAAATTTGTTCATGTTATTTTTGGAGTATTAGATAGATTTGGTGCTACCTATCTAAACTAGCTATTCTGGAATTTATTGCAGCTAAGTAGTAAATGAATGTAGTTGTAAGATATTTCTTATAGTACTTATCGATATTTATAACTATCTGAAATACATTTAGTTATATGTTGTGAATAGCATTGTGAAATATCCAAAGTATATCAGAAGTAAGAGGGGTTAGGTAATTCTATATCCGCCCCCTACCCTAGTATATTTTCTGATGCTTATCACGAGTAGTTTTAACACTTTTTGAGATGTGCTATCGCAATGTGTGCTAAGAATCTTTCGGCTTTAATTGTTCTTTTAATTCCGCCAACTGGTTTTCTTTGAATACCATAGTACGGTGTGGAAAGGGAATTTCAATGCCTTTGGCATCAAACTCCTTTTTAATGCTTTCTAAGAGATCACATTTCATGACAAATGACGAAGGATAATCTTTTGCCCACGTCCATGCCCTAAGCGTAACTTCAGATTCATTGAGACCTACAACGCGCACCAATACCTTAGGATCTCCGTTTTTTATATCTAATGGGTTTCTATTGTCTATAATACTTGGATGTTGGGTACATTGCTCGCGCATGATCTCTTTAGCGGTATCAATATCACTATCATAAGAAATACCAATCTCTATCCATTGGCAGCATTTACGATCGCCTAAATCATAGTTGATAAGCTTTTCCTTATTAATGATGGAATTTGGAACCACAATCATTTTATTCTCAAAATTTCTAATCACCGTATGGCGTAAGGTAATATCTATCACCGTACCCACCATATCATCAGAAATACGTACAATGTCAAAAATTTTAAAAGGCTTGAAGGTGATAATAAACACACCGCCCACTAAATTTGCCAAAGCTTCTTGAGAGGCTACACCCGCAATAACAGCAATGACTCCTGCCCCACCCAAAGCTGTTTGTGCTAAACCGCGTAGTGAAGGGAAGGCCATCACAGCAAAAAGCACTCCTAAAAAATACACGCCAAATACGGCCAGATTTCGTAAAAATTTATAGCTCGTAGGATCGCTTTTTTCTTCTACCCGTTTGGCAATCATATGGGAAAAAAGCATCTGTACTACAGAGACCCCAATAATAGTAAGAATAAGCACCAAGCCCAGATAGAAAATCAGCCAAAAATCTTTCTGTACACGTTGATAGTATTGTTCATTAATGAATACAAAAATCAGGGAAATGAGTCCTAGAACAACCCATAGAGTTTTAAGAATGCGACGCAATAAATCTAGAGTGCTAGCCTCTTGATTGGGGAACTTTGCATGTAATTTATTTTTTAACCAATTAAGAAAATAGTTGGTCAAAACAAGGAGTACGACTACCGTTCCTATAGTCCCTAGAATGTGGTAAATTGCCTTTGAATTTTCCTGAATAAACTCGTTCATATCATTCTATGTATTAAAGGTGCCTACTGGGTCCTTGTGGTTTGAAAGTCAAATTTACAGATTGTAACCCATATTAAGAGCTCCATTATCTTAAGAATTGATTCTTAGGGATAAACTAGGGCCATTTGGGATAAGTTTTTATGTAGGAATAACTTCTATAAATGGTTTTTCAGCGTTGAAAATAAACCTATCATCGTCTTTTTTAAACCAATCAAAAGATTTTCATTTTTCGCACTAAAAAATGCGTTAATTGCATCAATAAATACAAATACATTTATATACATTTGTGCGAGTATTAACACTAATTTTTAACTAATTATGAACTTGAAAAAAATCTCCCTAGTATTATTTTTAGCAGCAGCATTTACATTTGTTGGTTGCTCTAAAGATGAAAACCAAACTACTGAAAATGAATTACGTACTAAAGTATTTGTCTTAGGTGCTGCAGATAATGCGGACATTTCTGGAACGGCTACTTTTACTGAAAAAGAAGATGGTTCTACATCAATTTTTCTGAGCTTAACTAATTCAAATAATGACATACACCCAGCATTTATTTATTTAGATGATGTTACTTCTACTGGTGAAGTAGCGATTACTTTAGCACCGATTGAATGTAACTGTGAAGAGAGTACCACAGAAGTATCTATGTTGGATAACGGTACGGCAATTACCTTTGATGAATTATTGTTTTTTGATGGAAACATTAGAGTACACCAAAGTGCTAGTGATTTAGAAACCGTTATTGCTCAAGGGAATATTGGTATCAATGCGATCAACGAACAAGCGAAATAATTAAAGCATATTTTATATAAAAAACCCTCGAAGAATATTCTTCGAGGGTTTTTTTATGCCTATTAATCGACATTAATTGCGTCTAGATAAAATGGCCATATAATCATCTATAACACCATCACCATCATAATCCGTCATGATTTGATACTTTAAGGTGTTTTCTGACAATTCTAAAATAGTTAATGCGTAATTATCTTCAGGATCACTGCCTATGTTTAGGTTTAGAATTGAATCTTCAATACTCCAGCTACCTACCGTCGATGCGACTTGCTCACATCCATTTCCTGTAATGTTTTCAAATTCGGTTTGTTGGTATACACCATCACTCGTATAAATCTGATATTCATTTTCTTTTTGGCACTCATCATTAAAATCAATATCCTCACCGTTTAAGGTTTGTGAGATGTAATTCCATTCTCCTAATATAAGTTCACGCTGATCTAGTGGTTCTTCGACATCGTTATCATTGTCGTCGTCTGAACATGAAACAAATAATGTTGCAGCGCATATCATTCCTAAAATGAATCTGGGTTTTTTCATGAGATAATTTTTAAGTTCTTGTACTTAATACGCTTTTATGCTATGGATATTGCCCTCATATCGATTAAAATTACAACAGAGTTCTGCTACTTAGATCAATTGAAAAAGCCTCGAAGAATTTTCTTCGAGGCTTTTTTATACTACTCAATACTCAATACTCAATACTCAATACTCAATACTCAATACTCAATACTCAATACTCAATACTCAATACTCAATACTTTGTACTTAATACTGCGAACTAGTACTCTTTTTTATCTTGCTTACTATCCCAAGCATTAAACACTTCTAAAGCGTCTTTACGTGCTAGTTGCACAAACTTAATTTGGCGTCCGTCAATATCTTTATCAATCTCATCATAAATGAACTGATCATCAAACTGAATGGCAGCAGCATCTTCACGGCTACATCCAAAATAAACCATTTTTGGTCTGGTCCAGTAAATAGCGCCTAAGCACATTGGACAGGGCTCACAAGAGGTATAAATAGTACAATCTGTTAATTCAAAATTATTTAGTTTTTTACACGCTTCACGAATGGCCACTACCTCAGCATGAGCTGTAGGATCGTTGGTAGAAGTAACTCGGTTATATCCTTCGGCGATAATTTCATCGTCTTTTACAACCACGGCTCCAAAAGGTCCGCCAGCATTAGCATTCATACCTTCTGCGGCAAGTGCTATCGCTCTTTTCATGAAAAACTCATCTCTTTCTGTCATTCTTTTTCAAATTTAAAATGCGGGCAAAATTCGGCAATATTTATAGAAATCCGAATAATAAACCCACATTTCTGAACAAAACATTATTTTAAGCGATACAGCGGGCGAAATTATAGGCTGCAAAAACTAAATTAACAACACTCGTGTCCATAGCTTCTTCTATCGTTGTAATTTCTTTTAGGATAGATGTGGTATAGGTGATGCCCAATGCTTCTTGTGCTGCTATGGATAAATCTACGACGCCACATAAAGCTGCAACTTTTATTTTTTCTTTTTGTGCCGCCGTCAATACCCCTTGGATTGTTTTTCCGGATAAGGATTGAGCATCTAATTTTCCTTCACCTGTAATAATCCAATCAGCATTTTTTATTTGAGCGTCAAAATCTGCCAATTCTTTAATTAGTTCGATGCCAGAAGCAAGGATGCCATTTAAAAATATAGATACCCCTACTCCCATGCCTCCCGCGGCACCACCGCCTACAATTGCTTGTACCTCTGTGCCGTACATTGTATTAAGCACTCGCGAAAATTGCTGTAAGCCTAAATCGAGCTCCTTTATTTGATCTTCATTGGCCCCTTTTTGTGCGCCATAAATAAAGGCAGCTCCATTTTTTCCATATAAGGGGTTGGTAACATCACAGGCCACTTGTACTTTTAATTTCTGTAGCTTTTTAGAGACTTTGTTGGCGGCTATATGGTGGACTTTGATCAAATTACTGCCAATAGGTTGTAACGATTGATTATTGACATCGAAAAACTCATAACCTAGTGCGGCTGCCATTCCCATTCCGGCATCATTAGTAGCGCTGCCTCCTATGCCTAAAATTAGATGTTCTGCGCCCCTATCTAAACAATCAGCAATAAGTTCTCCGGTGCCATACGTACTCGTAATCATACAATCATATTCACTTGGTGCTAAAAGTTTTAATCCTGAAGCTTCTGCCATTTCTATATAGGCAGTTTTAGTGGCACTAGAATATAAGTACGAAGCTTCTACTTTTTCAAATAATGGATTGTTGACCTTCACCGTAACCATAGTGCCCTGAATGTAGTTTTTAATCACCTCTACAGTACCATCTCCACCATCCGCCAATGGAATTTTTAGAATATCCGCTTGCGGAAATACTTTCAGGAGTCCTTCTTCTACCGCATCACAAAATTCAATTCCACTAAGAGAACCTTTAAATTTATCGGGGGCAATCACAAATTTCATAGTTGCGTTTTTTAACTTAATATACTAGGTAGTAAGGTACTTATAGTTACAATAATTCCGAAATACACTACTAAAATAGCGAGTTCTTTTTTACTAGGATTGTACACCACCTCTAGGCCTTCTTTTGCTTTGGCTTTAACAATATAACTTACGCCTATTGCAACAATAATGGTGACCAAACATCCTAAAGCATTCCACCAGAACCAAAATATTTGAGGTACATAAAGCCATAAGTACATATTGAATAAGACTCCTGCTATGATCCCCACATTGGCCCCTAAGGCATGGGTTTTCTTGGTAGCAATTGCTAATATGAATACTGCAAGTATAGGACCATAGAAAACAGAGCTAATTTTATTGATCACCTCAATAACGGTTCCCTCTATATTTCCTGCAAAAAAAGCAAAGAACAAACATACCAGTCCCCAGAATAAAGACAGATACCTAGAATAACTGATGTATTGTTTGTCTTGCATTTGAGGTTTAAACCGTTTTACAATATCTTCCATAGTTACTGCCGAAAGCGAGTTTACGGTAGAACTTAAACTAGACATTGCGGCAGACATAATAGCGACAATTAGAATACCAATAACACCATTAGGTAAATATTTTATAATAAATACCGGTACCATTAAATCGGCTTTTTTACCTTCTAAGGAACTAAAATTAGTAGTATAAACAGTGTCTATCAATTCTTGGTAGCTACTATCTTGCATTAAGAGTGTTCCCAAAACCAAGCCCATAATACAATAGGTTAAGGTGAAAGGGAAACGTAGTAATCCGTTAGCTAAAAGTAATTTTTTTAGCGAGGGCATATCTTTAGAGGACAGCAAACGTTGTGATTGCGTTTGGTCTGTTCCGTAATAGGAGGCGTATAAAAAGAAGCCCCCTAACACCATAGGCCAAAATCCAAATTCATCATTCCCATCGGCATTATTAAACCCCCATTTACCAAAATCGACCGCCTTTACACGATCTGGGTCTACATGGGTTAAGAAATTATCAATTCCTCCCAATTCACTAAAGCCGTATACTAAACATATAATGATACCAAAAAAGAGAATGGTCATTTGTATCACATCACCCCAAATAACCGCTTTCATACCACCTTGAAATGAATAGATCATGGTAATTACTCCAATTAGTAACACTGAAACTACAAAGTCTAACTGAATAGTAGCTTGTAGGATTAGTGCCATGGCATACACCATTACTCCGGTAGCTACAGACCTACTAATTTGAAATACAATACTAATTAATAACCGGGACGAAGAATCAAATCGTTTTTCTAGGTATTCATAGACACTAACAATTCCAGATTTATATAAAGTAGGCAAAAGTACAATGAGTAAAAAAGCCATGGCCAAAGGCACCCCAAATTCATAGGTAAGCCATTGCATTCCTCCACCATCTTTTAAGCCTACAAATGCGGGGGCAGATATAAAGCTAATGGCAGATAATTGCGTGGCCATGGTAGATAAACTCAACGGAAACCAACCCATAGACTTACCGCCTAAAAAGTAATCTCCTGAAGTTTTATTTTCTTTAAAAAAGAAGCCCATAGCTAAAAACGCTAGGAGATATACTATGATGATGATATAATCTAGATAGTTCATAATGGCTTGGTTTTGTGGTTATTTAAGCAAATCTATAAGCAAAGCAGCACTCCATGAGAAGTTATTACCACCATATCCTACATTCTCTGTTTCATTTACTTTTTTAATAGGATTAAAATACTCAAAAAAGCCGTTCTTTTCTATGAGAGCGATAGAATCTTCTTTAACACGTTGCGCCACATCATTAAAACCATAACGCTTTAATCCGTTGTAAAGAATCCAATTCATATTGATCCATACAGGCCCTCTCCAGTATTTTTTAGGATCAAAACGATCGCTATTCGGATCAAAAGAAGCACATAAGTATAGCTCCTCACCACCAAATTTACCCATCATCGTTTGTAGCAATAAATCTGCCCTTTCCTGACTAGGTATTCCTGCATACAAAGCAGAAAATGACGAGGAGGTTACAAAACGAATAGGAGCATCTTTTCTTAAATCATAATGCACGTAGGCATTCAATGTATCATCCCAAAGTTTATCATTAAACCCTTTGATACTCTTTTTTTGCCATGCTTCTAATTGCGCGACTTTACCAGTATTACCTAACAAACGGTATAAATTGATCAGTGATTCGTTAGATTTTATCAACATAGCATTGAATAAAGGATCTAAAACAAGGAAAGGAGAATGTGCTGCAATTTTAGCATCGTTATAGTTGTGCTCCTTAGCAATTTCAATAATATTCAAGTAATGATCATACTCCCGTTTGGTGGGGCGTTGTGATGCATCTACATGGGTCGTATCTCGGCGTTCAAACGTATAATCTGGCGGATTCATAGTTTTCCAAATATCATCCCAAATAGGAGAATTGTCGGTACCAGATTCCCAATTATGGTAGATGAACGCTAAACCTTCATTATTCACATCTCTATGGGTATAGAAATACGCATGATTGTCATATACCTTGTCTATTTGCGTAGCAATATACTGTAATAGATCTTCTTTGTCTTCTGCAATACGATACATTTCTTCAAGGACAAAACCTGTGACCGGTGGTTGTGTCATTCCAGTAGATTTGTATTTTTTGGAAGCAAGCGGACTCAAATCTGAACGGTGAACATCGGCACCTGGGAAATAGGTATCACTCTCATTATGAAAAACGATATGAGGTATAAATCCATTTTCCCATTGCGCATCTAATAAGGTCGCAATTTCAGTTTTTGCTTTTTCTATATCATAATGTGCCTGTCCAATGGCAATGAAACCACTATCCCATTTCCACTGGAAAGGATATAAACCTTTACAAGGAATAGTAAAACCACCTTCTTGGAAATTATCGTTTAGAATGTCAATTGCTTGTTTGATTAATTGTTCTTTCATAAATACATAGAATTAAAACACATTGGAAGCTCTCAGGAACCAATGTGTTTCTTAATATAAAACTCAACTTAAAAATTAAATGTCGCGTTTAAGAATACACGTGTTGGTAGAATTGGTCTACCTACGAAGAAAGCTTCTTCTGTTTGTGTATTATTAAGACGTGGAGAACCTTCTGTAATTCCTTCAGAATTTAAAAGGTTGTATACTTGTGCACCCAGTCTAACGGTACCACCATCTTCACCTGTTTTAAAGGTGTAGCCTAGGTTTAAATTCGTAATACCAATAGCATCTAGCTCAATAGAATTAGAATCATTCGTATATTTTTTACCCGTATAATTATAGTTAACACCAGCATCAAACGTAGCATTGTCATAGTCTACACCAATAGCATTGATGAAATTTGGTTGTCTAGAAATCTTATTTCCTTCAAACTCAGGATTAGAAGTAGATTTAGTAATCTCATGACTTTGCACGGTTAAAGATCCGTTTAAGCTAAAATCTTGAACAAACCTCCAGTTATAGGTACCTTCAAAACCAAAGGTCTTGGTATCTTGCGTATCTACAGCTTCTATAAAACCACCTCCTGGAGCATTGATAAAGTTTACCACTCTACGATCATTAAGGTTTATAGCATATAAAGCACCCGTACCAGAGAAGTTATTTTTTCCGTACTTCACCCCTAGTTCACCTTGCACAATTTTCTCAGTATCATAGCTACTAGGATTCCCGAAGCCGTCAAATTTTGTCCCTCTTAATTCCGGAAAGAAATAGCCTCTAGAAAAGTTACCATAGGCACTCAAGGCATCACTTACTTTATACAAACCAGCTAATGCTACAGCAAAATCATCTGCAGAAACGTGCCCTCTTGTCCAACTGCCATTACCCCACGTAACATTGTCTAAATTACTTATTCCGGTATTATCTACTAGGTAAGAAGTAGACCCTTCATTTTCAATAGTTCCTGAAGCACGTTCATAACGTACACCAAAATCTAAATTCCAACGGTCTAATTTAATTTCATCCGTTAAGAACAAGGCAATTTTATTACTAGAAATATTTCTATTGGTATAGGCAGTACCTCTATTGGTTACCCCATTAATAGAATACCCGGACAGTTCTACTAAATCTGGTCTGTTATTATATTCGCCTAAATAATTAGTAATTACATTAAAATCTCCTGCCGTAGATCTCGAAATAAAAGTACCTCCGGTGATGGTATGATCGCCCGCCATTCTTGTTAATTTAATATCTGCCATAGTTTCAGATAAAGGTCTGCTTCTATCTAAGATTCTATTTTCAAACAATAATGCATCTGCTGCTAAGGGCTGCCCGTTTAAATAGGTAAAATCTCCACCTGTTAAACCTCTTGCCGCTAAATATTCTGCTTGAGTTTCTACGACATTAGCACCACTAACACCACTACCATCTAAAAATAAATTAAATTGGTGCGCATATTTAGAGTAACGCAGTTTGGCATCCATCTTTAAATTATCTGAAAAGTTGTGCTTAAATTGCGTTAAGAAAAATCCGCCTTTCGTAGCTACACCTTCTTCTATAGGAGACTCATATACCCCATCAGGAGTTAAGTATGAAATGTTGGCAGCAGCTGCTGTCTGTAACGTGTAAATGGTATTTCCATCATTCCCTGTAGGACGATCACGAGAACCTCCTTCTAAAGGATAAGGCAAAAAGAACTGTACTTTATCATCTATATATTGTCCTGAAAAGGTAATAGATCCGTTTTTAGTAACTTGTTTTAGATTCCCTCTTAATTGAAAACCTTCTGTAGGTAATCCCGTTTTAATAGGACCATCATCATACCTGTAAAAACCAGAAAGTGCATAGAAGGTATTAGAATCTTCGCCACCTAAAGGTCCGCTAGTCACAAAATCAGCCTTGTAACGAGAGTTTGTCGCTACTTCTGTACGGATTGTTGTTTTCTGGTCTACGCCTCCTGTGATGCTGTTATAGTTAATTATACCCGCAACAGAACCTACTCCATATAATATAGAAGATCCACCACGTACAAATTCTAAATTTTTAATTCCGATATCATTCCTAAAATACACATCATGTGCAGAAGAATTAAGTCCGAAGGTACTTAACACCGGCATACCATCAATTTGTAATGGTGTATACTGGTATTGACCTCCAGAAGGTAATCCTCTCACAAAAACATTAGAGGCAACTTCTCCCCCACCACCTTCAGCAGTAATCCCGGGTACACCAATTAAAATATCTGCTTGGCTACTTGTATTTGCTTTAGCTAATTGTTTTGCTCCTAAAGAGGTAATTGATAAAGGAGATTCCTTTTGAGATCTTGTTGTAGAGGTAGCGGTTAGTAAAATCTCATCTAGTTGCTCCCCACTCTCCATCATAACGATGTTTACTTGTACGGTACCGCCACTTAGATTAGCTTGTTTTTCTACAGCGCCGTATCCAATATAGGTAACACGAATAATTTGTGAGCCGGTTAGATCCGAACTTAAACTATAATTTCCGTCAAAATCGGAAATAGTTCCTGCAGTAGTACCTTTAATAATAATGTTGGCTCCTGCAACAGGTATTCCGGAATCATCTGTAACCACACCCATAATTTCCGTTTGTGCGTTTACGGTAGAAAATCCAAGAATGCAAACGAATGCAAAAATTAAATTCTTCATAATTTGTCGTTTAGTTAATAAAAGTTTTTGAGTTAATTGTTTAAATACAGGATGAATTTATGTGAATATAATATTCAAAGACCCAATATTTTACTATTTTCTTATGCAAACGTTTGCGGTAACGATTGCAAAATGTTAAATTTATTTTTTACTATATTTTTTTGGACGTTTTAACGCTACACACTAATGGAAAAGAAAACAACAGTTACTTTAAAAAACCTAGCATTGCGACTAAATCTCTCGGTATCAACAGTATCTAGAGCTTTAAATAATCATCCTGATATAAGTGCACATACCATTCAAAGAGTTAAAGAGTTAGCCGAAAAGTTAAATTATGTTCCCAATTTATTTGCTAAAGGCTTCCGTTCGCATAGAACACATATTTTAGGGGTAATTGTACCTAATATATCACACCTATTTACTTCTACCTTATTAAAAGGTATTTTAGAAGAGGCAGAACAAAATGGATATCGGGTAATTATTTCAGAATCTAACAACGAAGAAAACAAGCAAACAGAGATGTTGCAAACTATGATGCAATTTGGGGCAGATGGTATCCTCTTGTCTTTGGCTAAGAAAACCAAATCAGTGCATCACATCTTAGAAACCTTGCAACGTATTCCTTTAGTCCTATTTGATAAAGTGTCGGAAAAAGTTCCATGTACTCAAATTGTTATTAATGAAGAAGAAGCCGCATTTAATGCTGTAGAACACTTGATTGGTTTGGGAAAAAAGAGAATTGCAATCTTAAAAGAAACAGAGAATTCTTTTAATTCTGAAAAACGATTTCAGGGATACAAGAGGGCTTTGAAAACCTATAATATTCCTTTAGACTTAAAGCTAGTGCAGAGCACAGAAGATATTTCGTTAAATAATGGAAAACGTTTAACAAATGTATTATTGAGCCAGAAAGTACGCCCCGATGCTATTTTCGCCATTACCGATAATGCGGCGATAGGCGCTATTAAAGCATTGCATAAATTCAACGTAAAAATTCCGGAAGAGATTGCTGTGGTAGGCTTTAGTAATTCTATTAATTCCACCATAATTCAGCCAGAATTATCTACAGTAGATCAGCCAGGAGAGCGTATTGGTAGAATTGCAGCCAAATCTCTAATAGATGAAATTAATCACCCTAATAAAGAGTTGGTATCTAAAACAATAGAGATTAAAACTAATTTAATTGTTCGTGATTCTTCTTTTAAGGCTATTTAATTTTCTAAGGGAGGTATTTCTGATACAGTACCTCTAAAACCTATAGACGTTCTCTGGGAACTAGTAATCATAATTTCACTTGTCCAATTTGGAAAAAGAAGGACCGTGATACTGTAGTGTTCATTGGAATCTCCTGAGATTTTAAATTTGATGGTATGGGTTTGCATCCTATCATTTTTAATTTGCTCATAAGAAGTTGGGACGGTATTAAATGTGATACCAGTATCATTTGTAGAATAGCCGCCTCCCATTTGACGCTCACCAAAATAAGGTAAATGCGCTGTTATACTATCACCTTTTATGCGCAGGTAATTTGTATTTCCTAACAAGTTTATATTTCCAGGCGAATTTCCAGGACCTAATAAACCGCTATTCGCCAAGGCATTCATGCTACCTGTAGCCATGGGTGTGGCCCAATCAGAAGAAATCTGAAAACTCTTTTGTAAAACGAGTTGGTCTAAAGCGATACTTTTAGGAGTAGCACTGACCAGTTTTTTAGAATTTGAGCATGCCATACTAGAAAGAAAAGCACACAGAATTACCAACAAGCGTAGCATCATAAATGATTTAATGTTGCTGAGAACTTGTATAATATGCTTGAAATTCCGACTGTAACACCATAAAATCTTCTAATTGTATTTTGATTCTATCTACTTGATTTTCTAGCAGTTCCTTTCGTTCTTTTACGGCTTCTATGATTTCTTGATTTTTGTATTTTAAACGATGCATTTGTTGTTTTAGCAAACTTTTTCGTTCAAATAGGTCTTCTGTTTTTGGCTCACAAGTGTAGCTATTCAGCTTTACATCTAACTGGTCTAACTCTTTTGAATACCGCTCTAATTTGATAAGATAGCTGCGATTATTGAAGAGATTTTTTTGCTGTGTTGAGTTAATTTTTAAATCTTCCATGTTCCCGTATTTTAATCTGACTATAATGTACGAAAAATACTTCAAAGTAAAAATGATTTAATATGGTATTAATGCATATTTAACAATTACTTTAAGGAAAAAATGTGGTATCTTTAAGTATTAGAAAAGTACACGTAGAGTATCAATTTAAATTAAATATATATGAATATCAATTTTGAATATAACGATGTAAAAGCAAGTGAAAGACTTGAAATTTTTGCAGGTAAGAAACTAACAAAGCTTTTTGATAAACATGATAATATAATTCGTGCCGATGTTTTTTTTAAAACAGAAAATACATCTACTCCAGATACCGGATTAATTTGTAATATTAAATTAAGTATTCCAGGACCTGTATTGTTTGCAGAATCTAGTAAAGGTAGTTTTGAAGCTTCAATAGCATCTTCTACAGATGAATTAGAACGTCAGCTTCAAAAGAGAAAAGATAAAATGAGTAGAGTAAAATAAACTTTGTTTCAAAATAAAGAAAGAGCGCCTTAAAATTGTACAATTTTAAGGCGCTCTTTTTATTAGGATTTTCAAAATTACTCTTCGTCTTCCAACTTCGTATCGACCGTAACAATTTCTGAGAGGTATTTAGAAAAATCTTTAGAGAAAACCTTTCTCAATAATCTTCTTCTTTTTCGATCAGAAATTTCTAGAGCATTTACCAAAGCTCTATTTCGTTTAAATTCTTGACGTTTTGTTTCTTCTGCGCTAGTGTACTCTGGCTCAAACTTAAATATTATAGGGCCCTCGTCTTTTTCTGTGGCAACAGCAATTTTAACGGGGGATTTTTCTTGAGCGACAAGTTGACAAAAGCCTACAGTAAAAAACAGGACAACGGTCCAAATTGTAGGATTCTTCATTTTTATCATATAAGTGTTCGGAATAAATATATAAGAAAGATTTGAACGGGTACTAATCCTAAATAAATAATGTAGTTTGTCGATGATAACCTGTTTTTTGGCTATAAAACAAAGGGAGCCAATGAGCTACAATAGAACGATTAGCGATAGAATTAATAATTTTATTATTCAGATAGCTATTATCAGCAAATCATTATTACTTTTACTTTTTTAAATAATTTTATATGCTGATTTGGGGATTGTTTTTGGTGTTAATTATAATTTTTTTAGCCCTTGATTTGGGTGTTTTTAATAAAGAAGACCACATTATAAAAACAAAAGAAGCCAGTATCTGGACGGCTGTTTGGGTCACCGTAGCCCTAGCCTTTAGTGGTGTTATTTATTGGTTATTCTCTGCGGGCTTAATAGAAAACCCAACGGGCCTCACTCCCAAAGGGGCTGTTTTAAAATACATTACAGGCTATTTAATTGAGCTTTCACTAAGTATAGATAACGTATTTGTTATTGCAGTGATATTTACCTCCTTCAAAATTCCGCTGATATACCAACACCGTGTGTTATTTTGGGGTATTCTTGGCGCCATCGTTTTCCGAGCCCTGATGATCCTTTTTGGTGTTGCATTAATTACACGTTTTGATTGGATAATTTATGTGTTCGGAGTATTCTTATTGTATACTGCTTTTAAGATGTTGAAAGGAGATGATGACAATTTTGATCCTAAAAACTCCTTTGTGTTTAAACAAATAAAAAAAGTATACCCCATAACAACACAGATTAACGGGCATGATTTTTTTATTAAAAAAATGGGCTTAAATGCCGCTACTCCATTATTTGTAGCGCTTATTGTTATTGAATTAACAGATATATTATTTGCTCTAGACAGTATTCCTGCAATCTTAGCCATTACGGCAGATCCTTTTATCGTATTTACCTCTAATATCTTGGCCATTTTAGGCTTACGTTCTATGTATTTTTTAATTTCTAGAATGTTACAGAAGTTCAGGTTTATCAACTATAGCTTGGTAGTGATCTTAGCCTTTGTAGGGATTAAGATGTTACTGTCTCATCATGTAGAATTTCCAGAGTGGTTATCTTTAGGAGTGATCGCTTTAGCGTTAATTGGAGGTATTGTTGCTTCGCTAGTCATAAAAGAAACCGGCGCATTGGAGGAAGTTGAAAAAGAATAATACTATTAGCATGAGTGTCTGAAGAATTTTAAAGAAAACTTTTGCTAATGATTTGGTCCTCTGACAAAGCTAGAGAATTCTCTTTCCTTAGAAAGTATGTAGAATATTCAAGGATTGTAACTAGTAGGCGCTCACCTTAATTTAAGATGTTTTAGGCTGAGTACTTCTACAAAAATTAGCACACATAAAAAAACCTCGAAAGCAGCGTGCTTTCGAGGTTTTTTAAATAAGTTTATTTCTTCTTTTTATTGTGTTTTCTGAACGGCTTCTTGCTTCAATTCATCACTAGCAACAATTACCATTTCTACTCTACGGTTTTTTGCTTTCCCCTCGGCCGTACTATTGTCTGACTTAGGTTGTGTTTCTCCGTACCATTTCGTAGTTAATCTACTACCTGCAATACCATGTGTATTTAAATAGCTAGTCACAGATTCTGCTCTTTGCTTAGATAAATTCATGTTGTACTCATCTGCACCAGCACTATCCGTATGTCCTTCTACTAAGATGTTAGAATCTGGATATTCTTTTAAGATGCCCACCAAACGATCTAAAGTAGTTGCCGAAGTACCTTTTACGACAGACTTGTTCGTATCAAAATATACGCCTGCATCTTCGTTGAATACCACATTAATTCCTTCACCAACTCTAGTAACCTCAGCTCCAGGAATTTCTTCTTCAATACGTTCTGCTTGCTTATCCATACGATTACCAATGTAACCACCGGCAGCACCACCCACTACAGCACCAATAATTGCACCTAAAGCAGTATTGTTTCCGTTTCCAATATTATTTCCTAAGATACCGCCAATAGCAGCACCACTACCAGCGCCAATAACGGCACCTTTTTGTTTGTTGTTGGCATTTTTAACAGCGCTACAGCTAACTGTTAAGGTAGCGGCAAGTAAAACAGTACTTAATTTTAATCCTATATTTTTCATTATTCTATTGTTTTGTGAATTCATATACTACAGCTACTGGCGCACCATTAGCCATTACGTTAGATTTCAAGGTCATGTTAGAAGCGGTTAAGCTTGCAATATCTAAACGATATCCGTAACCACCAGAAATATCTTTATTTTTTTCATCAATTGGCTTAAATTGTAACTGACTTGTACCGTAATCATTTTCTATTACAGACCAGCGAATGTATCTATCACCGCCATTACATAAAGAAGATTGCGCGATAGTATAACGTCCTGTACTGTTGTTGTCTCTAAAAAACCAATTACTCCCTTCAAAGCAAATGTCCTGAGCATCGTTAAAGATCACCGATTTAAAACTTCCTGGTTGTCCTTCAAAGGAAACATTTGTTAATTCCCAAGTTCCGCTAAGCAGATTTCTTTTCTCTCTAACTGCTTTGGTAGCAGAACAAGAACTTAGAACTACACTAAAGAGTAAACTTAGTATCAAAATTTTTCTCATAATATCTATTTTTATTTAGGTATAATTATATACGTTTAAAATGTATGAAAGTATTCGTTTAACAGAGTTAAATCATTGTTAAACGTGTGCAAGCTCGTATTATTATGCAAAATATTTTAATTCGATGAAATATTTTCTTAACACGAATACCTAATAGGCTAAAAGCGCTAGTAAAGCCTTTAAAAATCTATCTTTTGGTAAATAATTCTGTTCTAGTATTTTAGAAAAGGGAATGGGAGTATCTAAGCTAGCAACACGTTTCACCGGAGCATCTAAGAATTCAAAGCATTCTTCTATAACCAAAGCAGCAATTTCACTGGCAAGACTACCAAATAAACTATCTTCTTGCAGAATGATGAGCTTTCCTGTCTTTTTTACAGAATGATAAATGGTTTCTGTATCTAATGGTTGTAAGGTGCGCAAGTCAATAAGATCTGCATGTATTTCTGGTCGCTCTTCTAAAACCTCTAAAGCCCAATGTACGGCAGCACCATACGCCACTATAGTAATTGCTGTTCCTTTTTTAAGTAATGCGGCCTTTCCAAGGGGTAAGGTATAATAGGCTGTAGGTACTTCTTGGTAGAGACTTCTGTAAAGTGCTTTGTGTTCAAAGAAAAGCACAGGATTGGGATCATTAATGGCTGTAATTAATAAACCTTTAGCATCAAAAGGAAATGCGGGGTATACGACCTTTAATCCAGGAGTTTTCGTAAACCAAGCTTCATTAGTTTGTGAATGAAAAGGTCCTGCTCCTACTCCAGCTCCACAAGGCATTCTAATAACAACATCTGCTTTTTCTGCCCATCGGTAATGCGTTTTTGCTAGGTAATTTACGATAGGGTTAAAGCCGCTACTCACAAAATCAGCAAATTGCATTTCTACAACGGCCTTCATACCGTTTATAGATAAGCCCATTGCCGCAGAAATAATGGCCGATTCGCAAATTGGAGTATTTCTCACCCTCTCCTTTCCAAATTGCGCAACGAAGCCCTCCGTGATTTTGAACACACCGCCGTATTCGGCAATGTCTTGTCCCATTATTACTAAGTTGTCATGTTTCTCCATGGCTTGTCTCAAACCCTGAGAAATGGCATCTACCAAACGGATATTTTCTGTAGTTACATTAGGCGCTTGTTCTTCGTAGGTAAAAGGCGCATAAACATCTGCTAGCTCTTTTTCAGGAACTAAGGGTACATCTTCTTCTTGATAGGAAATTTGCAGTTCATCCTCTATTTCTTGTTGCATCTTTGCTTTAAGAAGTGCAATGGCATCAGCCGTTAGCGTATTTGATGCTAGCAAGAATGCCTCATAATTAGCTATTGGATCTTTTGCTTCCCAAGTATCTAATAATTCTTGAGGGACATACTTTGTACCACTAGCTTCTTCATGGCCGCGCATTCTAAAGGTCTTAAACTCTAGTAATACAGGTCTAGGATTTTCCCTAAGGTCTGAACATAGTGCGTTTACTCTGGTATAAACTTCTAAAATATTATTCCCATCAATACAATAAGACTCCATACCGTAACCAATACCTTTATCCGCTATATCTTTACAGTTAAATTGTTCATTGGTGGGTGTTGATAATCCGTAGCCATTGTTTTCAATACAAAAAAGAACAGGAAGTTTCCATACCGATGCTACGTTTAAAGCTTCATGAAAATCACCTTCACTAGTAGCTCCTTCCCCGGAGAAAACAGCAGTAACTTGTTTGTTCTTTTTTAAAAGATTGGCAAGCGCTATCCCATCTGCAACTCCTAATTGTGGTCCTAGATGTGAAATCATCCCAATAATTTTATGCTCTTGAGATCCAAAATGAAAGCTTCGATCTCTACCTTCAGTAAAACCATTTGCTTTTCCTTGCCATTGAGAAAACAATTTTGATAAGGGGATGCCTCTGGTGGTGAACACGCCTAAGTTTCGGTGCATAGGTAATAGGTATTCATCCGGATGTAAAGCGGCTGTTACACCAACAGAAATGGCCTCCTGCCCTATTCCACTAAACCATTTCGTTATTTTTCCTTGTCGCAATAAAATCAACATTTTTTCTTCAATCAGTCGTGGTAATAAGAGCTGTTTGTATAGTTGAATTTTACTATGATTTGATAAGGAATAGTCCGTGTACTTCATAACTTTTGATCCAGATTTGAGCCGTTCTATAAATGTAACAAAATTGACACAGAACAAAAACATTCTTAACAATTGAGAGTTGTCTTATTTTTAGCTAAATTTGATTCTTAATTTTTATTATATGAGTGTTGTTCCAAGTGTAGATTTGCAAGATTTTGTATCTGGAGATCCAAAGAGAAAAGAAAAATTTATTAAAGAAATAGGAAGTGCTTTTGAAAATATTGGTTTCGTAGCATTGCGCGGACATTTTTTGTCTGATAAATTAGTAGATGATTTATACGAAGAGATTAAAAACTTTTTCAAACTTCCACAAGAGGTAAAAGATTCTTACGAAATAGAAGGTATTGGCGGACAAAGAGGCTATACTTCTTTTGGGAAAGAACATGCA
This sequence comes from Cellulophaga sp. HaHa_2_95, assembly GCF_019278565.1. The sequence goes on from NZ_CP058988.1 coordinate 2,647,139, forward strand.
AAAGGGAAGAAAGAAGGCGATTTAAAAGAGTTTTGGCATTTTGGTCAATATGTAGAAGATAATCCTAAATTGGAAAAAGAGTACCCTGCAAATGTCATGGTCAAGGAGCTTTCTACATTTAATGAAGTAGGTGAAGAAACCTTTAAAATGCTTGAGAAAACCGCTAAGTATGTGTTACGTGCATTGGCATTGCATTTAAATTTAGAAGAGACTTACTTTGATAACTATATTAAAAATGGTAACTCTATTTTAAGACCAATTCATTACCCACCAATTACCTCTGAACCTAAAAATGCGGTAAGAGCAGCTGCGCATGGTGATATTAACCTTATTACCTTATTGATGGGGGCACATGGTAAAGGTTTGCAGGTTAAAAATCATGATGACGAATGGGTAGATGCTATTGCTAAACCGGAAGAACTTATGATTAATGTGGGCGATATGTTATCACGTTTAACCAATAACAAATTAAAATCTACGATTCACCAAGTGGTAAATCCTCCAAAAGAATTATGGGGAACTTCTCGTTATTCTGTACCATTCTTTATGCATCCAGTAAGTGAGATGTCATTAAATTGTTTAGAGAATTGTATTGATGAGGAAAATCCTAAATTGTATGACGATATTACTGCAGGCGATTTTTTACATGAACGCTTGATTGAATTAGGTCTGATAAAAAAATAGACATTTATGTCTTTAGAAACGTTACAGACGCTATTTAAGCGAGATTTATTAAGACTTAAATTTGAGATTGAAAGCTATAAAGAGGAAGCCTCTTTATGGAAAGTAGATCACACAATCACCAATTCGGCCGGAAATTTATGTTTACACCTTGTAGGGAACTTAAATGCGCTGATCGGCGTGCCGTTTGGTAAAACAGATTACAAAAGAGATAGAGAAGCGGAGTTTTCTTTAAAGAATGTGCATCGATCTGTTTTAATAAAACAGATCGATGCTACAATTTTAACCGTAGAAAAATCGTTAGAAACTATAAATGAGGCTGATCTAAAGAATGATAGCCCTATTGTGCCTTCTAAAACAGAAGTAACTACGGTAGATTATTACCTGACACATTTAGCCCTGCACCTGTCCTATCATTTAGGACAAATTAATTATCACAGGCGTTTTTTTGAATAACTTATTTTAATACCTTTTAAATGGACTTAAAAGATCAACTAAAAAACTTTTTTCCAGAACATCAAGAAGAGAAAGTTACTCCGGAGAAAGTTGTCGGAGAGAAAATTTGGATGCAAGATGATCCTATTATTTGCAAATACGAAAAAAGAAAAGGAAAGCCTACGACCATTCTTGAAGGACATACTGGAGCCGATGGAGATTTTAAGAAATTGGCTAAAGAATTAAAAACAAAACTAAGTGTTGGTGGTAGTTTCAAAGATGGAGCTATCATTATTCAAGGCGATTACAGGGATAAGATTATGGCCTTATTAAAAGAAAAAGGATTTAAGGTAAAACGCGTTGGCGGCTGATAACTGTTAATTCTCTTTTCTTTTTTTACATTTAATAGTACATTTATATCCCTTAATTTTTAAATACCCTCCATATGAGCTCCCTACTACATATAACAAACGGCGATACATTTACCAACAAGCTAAAAACACTTAATGTTCCAGGAGCAATTATTACTTGGCGCGAAATGTTGTGCGAAGGCAAAACGGAAAGTAATGTGGGTAGCGAGAATTTTTGGAAAACCCGCTTTGAATTTTTGAATAAAAACTATAAGGTTTCAAAATCAATTTTTATTGAAAAAACTTTAAAGGAATACAGATCACTATGCAATCATAAAAAACAAGATGAAATTGTCTTGTGGTTCGAGTATGATTTATTCTGCCAAATAAATATGTTAGCAGTTATTAGCTGGCTTAAAACACATCGCAAATACGCACAAATATCATTAGTGTGTAGTGGCAAAGAAGACAAATCTGATGTGAAGTATGGCTTAAATGATTTAAGTGATGCAAAGCTTAAGAAGCTTTATAAAAATAAGATTACACTTACCCTTGATGATATAGAATATGCGGATTATGTATGGCAATTGTATTGCAGCGATAATCCTATTCGATTAGAAAATCTTACCGATTTTAAAAATTATCAATTCAAATACCTAGGGGAAAGCATTCAGGCGCATTTACACCGTTTCCCTTCCGTGAAAAACGGATTAAATGAAATGGAGTCTAGAATTTTACAATTAGCAGCAGAATCAAAGGCCGCTAATAAAACTGATTTTATGGAGATTCTTCTTAAAAATCAAGGAATTTTAGGTTTTGGAGATTCCCAATTTCAACGGGCATTAGGGCGCTTAAAACCTTTGTTTTCTTCTTTTAATCCCGTACGATTAACACAAAAAGGAAAACTTATATTACAAGGAGACACCAGTTATTATTCCTGTATTCAGGAAAACGACTATTATTTAGGAGGAGCTTTAAAATATGATTTCCTTTATAATACTGATACGAACAGAATTTTAAAATTATAGCATGCAATTAGAGCCATCAGAGCTAGTGTTAAATGCAGATAATAGCATTTATCATCTTAATATATTACCAGAAGACATCGCAGATACCATTATTACCGTAGGAGATCCAGACCGTGTAGGTGGGGTTTCTAAGTATTTTGATACGATTGAAGTTAAAAAAGGAAAGCGCGAATTTCATACTCATACAGGAACTTTAAATGGAAAACGTATTTCTGTTATTTCAACAGGAATAGGAACAGATAATATTGATATTGTTCTTAATGAATTAGATGCCTTGGTGAATATTAATTTTGAAACAAGGACAATTAACTCAGAAAAAAAACAATTAGATATTATACGTATTGGTACTACTGGTGCCATACAGCCTCATATTAATGTGGGCGATTTTCTGCTTAGTGAACACGCTATTGGATTTGATAGTTTATTACGTTTTTATAATGCAAAACATGTCATGAATGTAGAGGTGCAAAACAGCTTTGTGAAGCACACGGGTTGGTCTAAAGATAAATCTGCACCTTATGTAGTTTCTTGTAATCAAGAGCTTGCGGCAACTTTTATGTCAGCTACGATGCATAAAGGATTTACGGCGACTAATGTTGGTTTTTATGGTCCTCAAGGACGAGTACTTCGTTTGAAAACTGAAGACCCTAAATTAAACGCTAAATTAGCTTCATTTGATTATAAGGGGTTAAAAATAACCAATCTAGAAATGGAAACCTCAGGAATCTATGGTTTGGCTAAGTTGTTGGGGCATAGAGCGGTATCTTTAAATTGTATTTTAGCCAATAGAAGTACGGGAGAATTCTTAACAAACCCTACCGAAGCTACTGAAAAATTAATTGAATACGCGTTAAAAAAATTGACAGAGTAGATGAAGAAAGTAAGAATTATTGGGGTTCCAGAACATTTTAACCTTCCTTGGCATATGGCTATCGAAGAAAATGCCTTTAAAGAAAGAGGTATTGATTTAAGTTGGACAGATATTCCTGAAGGAACAGGTAAAATGTGTCAAATGTTAGAAAGTGATGAAACCGATTTAGCCATAATTCTTACAGAAGGTATTGTTAAAAGTATTTCTGCTGGCAATCCCGTTAAAATAGTTCAAGAATTTATTGCTACACCTTTACTTTGGGGAATTCATGTAGCAGCTACAAGCAATTATAAAACCATAGCCGATTTAAAAGATAGTACTGCTGCCATAAGTAGATTTGGTAGCGGAAGTCATCTTATGGCGTATGTAAATGCCGATAATCAAGGTTGGAGCACGAAAGACTTAAATTTTGAGGTAATAAATAACTTAGATGGCGCTATAACAGCACTAACAGCCAACACCGCAGATTATTTTATGTGGGAAAGATTTACCACTAAACCGATAGTTGATCGCGGTATATTTAGACGTATTGCAGATTGTCCTACGCCCTGGCCTTGTTTTGTTATAGCAGCTCGTAATAAATTTTTAGAGGAAAATCCATCGTTAGTACATCATATTACCGAAGTTATAAACCTATACACGGAAGAATTTAAAAATATACCAAGTATAGATAAAACACTAGCAAATGCCTACGGTCAAAAACTAGAAGACATCAAAGAATGGCTAGCTATCACAAAATGGAGCCAGAAACCACTAAAAGTTTCAACACTTCAGAAAGTTCAAGACACGCTGTTTAATTTAAACCTGATTGAAAAAAAATTAGCTCCTGAAGCTTTGCTTTTGGCGCAAAAATAAGATGCTTATAAAATAAAGTATTTGTTTAGTAAAGAGCTAAATTTCTCGTCAGACATTGGTTTTTGAAAATATTCTTTTACATCTTCATTATCTGTTGCTCTAATTAAATCCTTATCATCTTCACTGACAGTAGTCATAACAATAATGCAATTATTCTTAATACTTGGAGATAATTTCTTGTAACGCTCTAAAAATGCCCAACCATTCATGACAGGCATATTAATGTCTAAAGTAATTAAACAAGGGAAAAAGTCAGAATCGTCAGAACTTTCTTCCAAAATTTCTAAGGCTTCTTCTCCATTTAAAGCTTTATAGACATCTACATCGATGTCGAGTTTTTTTATAAATACGCTATTTATAAAATTTGTAGATTCATCATCGTCTACAAGTAAAATAGATTTTAAGTTCATTTTGGTTCGTGTTTTTGGTTGGGTCAAAAATATTGAGAATTTATTTTTAAATGGGAAAAATAATGAACAGTTCCTTAATTTTTAAAGATTCTTAATAATTAACCCTCCATATATCGGGAATTAAAAAATTAACTCCTTGACTTATACCAATTTAATTATAATTAACTCCTTAACCAAATAATATGATAATTGCGTTTTTTTTATTTTACAGGGATTCTTATAGCTTTTAGATTCTACTACCAATTAATTGGATCTTTTCTTAGTTGCATCAAAATGTCATTGGTTGTACTAAAGCATTTGTTCCCAAACCAGTAGCCTCTGTTAGCACTTAAAGGAGATGGATGACCACTGGTAAGAATATGGTGCTTGCTATCCTCTATTAGTTTTGCTTTTTTTTTTGCAAAGCCACCCCAAAGTAAAAAAATTACATCAGCTTTTTCTTCACTAATTTTTTTGATGACAGCATCGGTAAATACCTCCCAACCTTTTTTTTGGTGACTTCCTGCTTCATGGGCTCTAACAGTTAGGGTAGCATTCAGAAGTAAGATGCCTTGTTTTGCCCAAGATTCTAAATTTCCAGATTTGGGATATGGCTTCTGAAGGTCAGTACCCAATTCTTTAAAAATATTCACTAAGGAGGGCGGGTGTGCCACACCATCCTGCACAGAAAAACACAAGCCATTGGCTTGGTTTGGCCCATGATAAGGGTCTTGACCAATAATAACTACTCGTGTATCTTGAAATGTACAATGATTAAAGGCTGCAAAAATGTCTTCCTGTTTTGGGTACACCACCTGCTCGCTATATTCTTTTGATACAAAAGTGGTCAATGCTTTAAAATAAGGAGCATTAAACTCTTCTTCTAAAAGTGTTTTCCAACTTTTATGAATATTCCAAATCATACGTTAAGATTTTTTTGGAATCAAAAGTAATAAAATATAAGTCTTTACTTTAATTAGTACGTTGTTGATCCAATACCTCATTTTGCTGCACTCTGTATTTAAGAATATTTACGTAATCTAATGCTAATTTATCCTTAGAGTCTGTGTATGCTTTTGAGGCATATTGAATAGCAAGATCTAAATCGCCATCTATTTCACTACTAATGGCCATGTTATAATTGGCTCTTCCTTGAATTTTTAAGTCAGGATTTGTAGTTTCTTGTTTCCAAAGTTCTGCAGCACCATCCCAATCACCTGTCAGTGCTCTACGGTGTGCTACTTTAAAATTATCAGTTCCAGACATATAGTAATCTCTAGAGATTCTCACTTTATTTGGAATTAAACGTTGTGCGTAAGCAATACCGACATTCCTGCTATACTCTTGGATCGTTTCATTGCGTTGTTTTACAGCTTCAACTGCCTTCATAGGATTAATACCTTGACCTTTAAAAATCATTTCTTTTGTGTAATTTTTCTCATCAATAACTAATCTCGTACTAGGATCATACACACGCCATCCACAGTTAACCAATGTGTTCAAGGTTACTTCCTGTGCAGGTACGTTTACCTTAACGCCTAGATTATTCTCTAGGGGCATTGTGGTTACTTTGAAGGATGATTTTGTATCTGTATCATAAAAAGCTAGTGAAAAAATGACATCTACATTATAGGTATCACACAAATTATCTATCGTTTCCCAAGATAGTGTTGCAGGCAAAACACCTAATCCGCTTTTAACTTCTTCTAAGTTTTCTAGAATTTTAACTTCGTCTAGATTTTTAATCATTTCCAATTCTGATGCAAACGCACTCATAGCTGCTTCGGCCCCTTTTTGATCTAGATTTAGGCCTTCAGCGGAAAGTATTTGATCTATTTTGTCTAAGCCTTTATTACCTTTAGAAGGTTCACTCCTATTAATAACTCCTATAGTTTTAACCGCAGAAGAAAGATGCAATTTCGCAGGTGTAGTTACCCCCATGGTCATTTTATTGGTAGAGGCACAAGCGGTGATAAACAGTGTTATGCTTAAATAGATGAAGGGTTTGATTTGATTTTTCATAGGATTAATAATCTGTTTAAAGTTGATACAAAGATGTATCACAACTAGTGTATATTAAACTCTAAATGCAAATTTTTATTGTTTAAAAGGTATAGTATAAGCTGCCTCAATCCTTAGACAAAAAGTGAATTAATTTTGTAATTAATAGCGAAATATTTTTTTCAATGTATCTTTGAAAAAGAATGAATAAGATAAACGATAAGACATTAAAAGATTTAGAATTTTATACAGTTCTAAACCATATTGCGGCACGTTGTAATACTGAACAAGGCAAAGAAAATGCCTTGCAGATAGTTCCGCTAAGATCCAAAGAATTGATCGAAATCCATTTAGGGCAAACCTCTGAGTATGTTTCTTCTTTTTCCAATGATAACCGGATTCCTAATCATGGTTTCGATGCGATTAATCAAGAGTTGAAACTTTTAAAAATTGAAAACGCAACGATAGAGATTTCTGGTTTTAGAAAAATTGGTAATATCTGTAGTACCGTAAATACGCTTAAGAAATTTTTAAAGAAATTTAAAGAGTACTACCCTCTACTTTTTCAAGCATCCGAAGATGTTGAACTAAATATTGAGATTCCAGCTCAGATAGATGCTGTGATAGATAGATTTGGTGAAATTAAAGATAATGCTTCGGATAATTTACGGATTATTAGATCAGAGATTAATGGCTTGAAAGGGAAGATTAATCAGAGTTTTTCCCGGGCGCTGACCATGTATCAAGCTTCTGATTTTTTAGATGAGATTAGAGAATCTGTTGTAGATAATCGACGTGTTTTAGCGGTAAAAGCAATGAACCGTAAAAAGGTGAAGGGAGCTGTTATGGGTACTTCTAAAACAGGAAGTATTGTTTATATTGAGCCAGAAGCAGCATTACAGTTTAGTCGTCAATTGAATAATTTAGAATTTGAAGAGCGAGAAGAGATTCAAAGAATTCTTAGGGTTTTAACTGCACATATAACGCCATTTATTCCAGAGTTATCTATATATCAAGACTTTCTAGCCCACATAGATATTACCGCAGCAAAGGCGAAATATGCTATGGAAATGGATGCTGTATTGCCTGAGTTTAGTGAGGATAATGAATTATATTTAAGAGATGCCTACCACCCACTGCTCTACTTAACTAATAAACGCAAGAAAGAAAAGACGTATCCACAGACGATAGGTTTGCATGATGAAAACAGAATTATTGTTATTTCTGGACCCAATGCTGGAGGAAAAAGTATCACTCTAAAAACCTTAGGAATTCTACAGGTGATGTTGCAGAGTGGATTATTAATTCCAGTTCATGAGCGTAGTAAAGTGTGTTTGTTTAGTAGGATACTAACGGATATAGGAGATAATCAATCTATTGAAAATCATTTAAGTACGTATAGTTACCGACTCAAAAACATGAACTACTTTTTGCGAAAGTGTGATGATAAAACCTTGTTCTTAATTGATGAATTTGGTACCGGTAGTGATCCGGAATTGGGAGGAGCATTAGCGGAGATTTTCTTAGAAGTATTTTATGAACGTGGTTCTTATGGTGTCATTACTACGCACTACTCCAACTTAAAGTTGTTGGCTAATGAATTGCCACATGCAACAAATGCCAATATGTTGTTTGATTCGAAAACCTTAGAACCTACTTATCAACTGGTTTTAGGGCAAGCCGGTAGTTCTTTTACATTTGAAGTAGCGCAGAAAAACGGAATTCCCTATAGTCTAATAAACCGCGCTAAGAAGAAAATTGAGAGTGGCAAGGTGCGTTTTGATGCCACGATAGCCAAATTGCAAAAAGAGCGCAGTTCTATGGTTAAAACGGGAACAAAGCTTAGAGAGGAAGAAACTAAAGCGCGTAGTGAAGCGCAACGTTTTGAGGAACTGAATACTAAGGTGAAATCTAAATTAGAAAATTACCAAGAGTTGTATGATTCTAGCCAGCGCATGATTTATTTAGGAAATAAATTGAATGATGCGGCATTGAAATATTTTCAAGATAAAAAGAAAAGGCCTCTTGTTTCAGAACTACTTCGAATTGTAGAAACAGAAAACAGCAAACGTAAAAAGAAATCTTCGCAACAAGTTAAAATTGAAAAAGCAAAGAAAGTTGAAGTAGAAAAAGAGGTGATTCAGAAGGTAGAGGTCATCAGAGAGGAAAAAAAGAAAGAGAAGAAGATAAAGGCTGTAGTAGAAAAGAACAAACCTAAACCTATTTTTAAACTTGGAGATCGTGTGCGAATGATAGACGGAAAAGCAGTAGGTAGTATTGATAAATTAGAGAAAAATAAAGCAGTGGTTAATTATGGTATGTTCACCACAAACGTTAGTGTTAACCAATTAGAACTGGTTGAAGCCAAAAGATAAACAGTCGGCTTCAGGTATTTTTAATACTTGAAGCTGACTGTTCCCACATTTCAAAACATACCTATTGGGTATTTTTTAGAAGCTACAATTATATTAAGATTGTATGCTTGAGAATAGGAATACATATCATTAGCAGCTGTTATGAGATATCGTTTTCTTGGTTTGTCAAAAATCAGAAGATGCCTCAGACCGCTAGTATAGAAACTGAACGAAGCTCGAACTGTATTAAAAGGTAGATCACTAAATTCTGTGGGTGCAGAAATTGGATTAGTGCCTTTGCTTAGGTTCTCTATAGAAAGGTCGATCACCGTACTAAAATCCTCCTAAGTATCTCCATTTACATACATGTATTTGAGTCCGTTTTTTTGTAATTACAAGAAATTGAGCTTGGTTGTTAGCACTAAATTCTTAGTCAGTTTTGCTTGTATTAAATATGGCATTAATACCGTCTAAAGCAACATTACTCCTATCGTCCGTTAAGAACGGGCATTCTTCTTCATCTGATTTGTTTAGTGCGATCATTATATTTTATTTAAAGATTTATATAATAAAAACTAGACGGAATTAGGGCATACGCCTAATAAATGCTATAGACAAAGTATGGACAAAGAAAGGATGCTTCTATATGATATGTCTTATAATGATAGCTATTTGGATATTGTATAATTGGCTCTTAACAGCTTTGAAAATAAGGTGTTGTACGAGTTGTATAGTACTAACTTTTTAATGATTTTGAGGATAAAGGATAGCCATTTGTTCCTATAGCCTTCTGAGGTTTTATGTTATTATAAAACTTAAAACCGCTACCTTAGAACTCCAGAATGAAAAATATACTCCCCCTATTATTTAAATTATTCCAACTATAAATAGTTTAATTCTAGTTATGAAAGTTTTTATAATGGTATTGACCACCTTTTGCTTTGCTTTTACTTATGGGCAAATAGAGCGAAAAGTAGATAGTTTAGAAAAAGCCTTGAAAGGTGAAAAAAGTCTTATAAGTAAAGTAGAGACACTTGAAGCGTTGTATGTAATTTTGCGCTACAATAACCCGGAAACCTCCTTAAAATTTTCCTTGCAGGCCTATGAGATAGCGAGTACCCTGAAGGATAAAAAAAAGCAACTTAATGCGGTATATCAATCGGCCATAAGTTATAGGGCATTAAACCAATTAGGTGCAGCTGTGTCGTATCATGAAACCGCCATGAAACTTTCTACAGAACTAAAGGAAGAGGTTTTTTACGCAAAAAGCTTATTAGAATTGGCAGATATTAACCGCTTAGACGCTAAAAAAAAGGAAGCTTTAGAAATGCTGAATGAGGCTAAAGTAATTTTTGTAAACAATAATGAAACAGAATTAGTGAATGTTTGTTTAGGGAACATAGCTAGTGTGTATTTGAGTAATGGACAATTTAAATTATCTCAGCAATTGTACATGCAAGCATTGAATAATATAGACTCGCTACATACGGATCCGCTTACGAAGGCAGACATTGTAGCAAGATTGGGAGAGATACAATACAATACCGAAAATTACGAGGCATCTATACCGTATTATTATCAGGCTTTAGAAGTATACATAGCGGTAGATGATAATATTTGGCAATCTAATATGTACCTACAAATTGGTACCTCTTTAGCTGCATTGCAGGATTATGAAAAGGCTTTAGAGTATTTTTTTAAGAGTCTAAAAATTGCTAAGAACTTTGGACTTACATCAAATGAAGCCATGGTATATACCAATATTGGTTCAACCTACAGAGAAATGAAGAATTTGGAAGCTTCTGAGGCTTATTTAGAAGAGAGTTTACATTTTCATGAAAAAGAAGGACTTGCTTATAATCATATTGCGGTACTTTTAGAATTAGGACGCTTACATATGGATTTAAATAACCCTGAAAAAGCGTTATGTTTCTTAGATGAAGCTATTGACAAATCTACACCCTCCATGCGTTTAGATTATTTAATGGAAGGATATAAATTGAGGTCTACCGCTTATGATATGTTGAAAAGCCCGCATAGGGCGTTAAGCGATTTAAAAGCGCACCAAAAATTTAAAGACAGCATTTTTAATCATACAAAAATGCAACAAATAGAAGAATTGAAAACAATCTATGAGACTGAAAATAAACAAACATTACTCGCTTTAAACAAGGAAGAAATTGAAAATTTACTGCACAAATCTAAAGTAGATACCCTAACCAAGAGTCTGTATGCTGGAGGCATGCTTTCTGGCTTGTCATTGTCTATACTACTGTTTTTTATTTTTAGACAACGCTTAAAAAAGAACAAGTCCAACCAAAGGAAATTAGATGAACTCTACAAAAAAGAGATTGAATATAAACAAAAGGAATTGGCAAGTTTAACGGTACATTTAGCACAAAAAAACACATTCACTCAAGATTTAATTGAAGATTTAAAGGAACTGAAAGATAACCCCGATAAATTTAAATTACAGTTTAGAAGAATTCTTATGTTGTTAAAAAAGCAGAATTCTGATGATAAGGACTGGGAGTTGTTTAAAACTTACTTTGCAGATGTGCATAATGATTTTGATGACAAGCTAAGAGCTATTTATGCTGATATTTCGGAAAAGGAAATAAGACTAGCTGCCTTTTTAAGAATGAATTTGTCTACAAAAGAAATAGCGGCAATATTTAATGTGCTTCCAGATAGTATACTGAAGTCTAAATACCGACTGAAAAAGAAGCTAAATTTAGATAAAGATATGGATTTAGGGAGCTTTTTAAACTCATTATAATCGCTTATTAAATAGTTAAATTAAGGAGATGTAAGCTGTTGCTGTTTTTTGCTTAAAACTACAATTCAAGATGAGTACAATTAGTTTTTTTATTATTTTGATGTAATCCCATAGACTATCTTTGATAAAAATTTAGATTGATACTATTTACATATGCAAGGAAATAATTCTCATAAGATTGTTCTTTTTGATGGTGTTTGCAATTTGTGTAACTCTTCTATACATACAATTATTAAGTACGATAAGAAAGACGAATTTCGGTTTGCATCCTTACAAAGTGAAATAGGACAAAAGCTGGCGAAAGAAAGACATATAGATACTACATTGGTAGATTCTATAATTTTAATAGAACCAGGAATTGCGTATTACACTAAATCTACGGCGGCATTATTGATAGGCAAATCATTTGGGGGCTTATGGTCTTTATTGGCCATTTTTGAATGGATTCCAGAAAAATTCAGGGACACTATTTATGATTATGTGGCTAAAAACAGATACAAATGGTACGGTAAAAAGGACGCCTGTATGATACCCACTGCTGAATTAAAAGCTAAGTTTCTAGATTAATGGCTTTACTCAGTAAGTAGTAGCGTTTACTAAGTTCTAAAAGAGGCTTACTCAACGCCCCTTTACATTATGTTTGATTGTGGTTAGGTTTACTCTAAATTTAAAACCAACACAACATGAAACATGTAGTATTATTTCTTATTTTCTTTCCTATTATCTTATTGGGAGCAGATAAAATTCCTTCTAAAATAAAATCGGTTACTGTATTTTTAAATAGTGCAGAGGTTTCAAGAACTTCCAATTTTCAATTGAAAGCAGGTATTACGGAAGTTATTTTTAACGGTTTATCTCCTAAAATAGATGAAAGCAGCATTCAAATTTCAGGACTAAAAGGAGCTTCTATTTTGTCTATTTCCTATGACATAAATTATTTAGACGCCCAGGTTTCAAATGAAGAAGCTACCGCATTATCTACAGCTATAAAAGCTACCGAATTAGAAATAAATTTACTTAAAAATCTAATATTAGGTTTAGAGGAAGAAGAGAAAGTTATTAACGGCAACCGTTTGCTCAATTCAGAGCATCACGCTGTAGATTTAGAAAAAGTAAAGCAAATAAGTACCTATTATAGAGAGCGAATTACAGCAATTAAGAATGAAATACTCACTACGACTATTAAAATAAATGTTTTAAGTGAAGATTTGCAACGTGTTAAAAAACAGTATATTGAGTTGAATTCGATGCCTACTGAACCTAAGGGAGAAATAAGTATATTATTTGAAACTCCAATCTCTATGCAATTGAATTTAGAACTAAAATACAACGTGTCTGATGCGGGATGGATTCCGAATTATGATTTAAAATCTAACAAGATTAATGACCCTATACAGTTAACCTATAAGGCACACGTGTATCAACATACTGGTGCAGATTGGGAGAATGTTACCGTAACGCTCTCAACAGGGAATCCTAATAATTATTCTATTAAACCTGAGTTAGCAACGGATTATCTGAATTTCGGAATGCGTAAAAATTACAACACAGCATCAAAGAAACACAAGTATTCTTATAACCCAACGGTGAGAACAGTTACAGGAATTGTGACAGATGCTTCAGGGCAGGTATTACCTGGTTGTAATGTAATTATCAAAGGGACATCTGTGGGTACGCAAACAGATTTTGACGGGAGGTATAAATTAAAAATTAGTGGAGGTAAAGAATTAGTGTTCTCTTACATAGGGTTTCAGCAAGATGAAGTACCTATTTACTCCTCTATGATTAATGCTCGTTTACAAGAAGACTCATCAGCCTTAGATGAAGTTGTAGTTGTAGGGTATGGAACGCAAAATAGCGATATGAGCAGCGTTCTAAAAGGACGAGTGGCTGGAGTTAGTGTTAGAGGAGCCTCAAGTGTTACCGATGCTTCGCAACCTTTGTATATTATTGATGGTGTTCCGATGGAAGGATTTGAAGAAGGTGATTTGGATGCCAACGAAATACAAAACATAGAAGTTTTAAAAGATGCCTCTGCTACTTCAATTTATGGTGCTAGGGCGGCAAACGGAGTTATCGTTATTACCACGAATAAGAGTTTTACAGAGGATAACGTTACCAGTACCAAATTTGTAATTAAAAGTCCATATACGATAGTAAGCGATGGAGATATTATGGCAATAGAAATTAACACTTTTAAGCTTGATGCGATCTATGAGTTTTTTGCAGCACCAATAATTAATGAAAATGTTTTTTTAACGGCCAGATTTAAAGATTGGGAGAAATTAAACCTGCTACCAGGTGAAGCTAATATTTATTTTAATGGCGGGTATGCTGGGAAAACTACCATTAATCCTTATGCTGTAAACAAGGAAATGACGGTTTCATTAGGTGTTGATGCTTCCATTTCTGTATCTAGAAAACAAGACAAAAATTTTAAGAGTAAATCTTTTACTGGAAGTAATAGAATTATAGACAGAACTTACAATTTAGAAGTGAAAAATAATAAAGCGGAAGCCGTAAAGTTAATTTTAATGGATCGTATTCCTGTTTCAGCCAATAAAGAAATTAAAATAGAAGACATTGTGGTTAATAATGCCACTTATGATAAAGATAAGGGCTTGCTTACTTGGGAGCTAGATTTAGGCTCAAAACAAGAAAGCAAACACCAATTTTCTTTTCAAGTAAAACATCCAAAAGGGCGTAGTATAAGTTTATGAGTTAATACCACCTATTTTAAGTGATTAAGAATAAAATCGAGCGTCCCGTTCTCATTCTTATTTTCCTTAAAAGCAATATTTCTATGGGTTATAGGGCTAGCTAATCCTAAACTTTGAAGGTTTACGATGTCTGCTTCATAATCCATAGTTACTTTTCCAGTCAGTAGTGTGTCCATTCCTTCGCCTCTTTGGTGGCGTTTGTAGATTTTTTTTAATCCACTTAGGTATAATCTGTCTTTTGTAAAACCACCACCACGGTGTACTCTCATGGTGATGCTAAAAGCATCATTTCTATTAAGTTTATACGTACCGTGGATCAAATCAAAAGTATCAGAAAAGCTATAACCTTTAATTAAACTATCGCTTGCTAGAACTCTATAAGCTAGTGTTTTAAGTCTTTCTAACGTTAAGGCTCCGCTCATATATTCACTAAAGACAGCAAGCCCCTCTTGGGTTTCTACATTACGAGGAAAACCGTTGGAAAATATCTTCAAAGGTTGCTCAATTCCGTTATAGGTGGTTACTAAATGCACCCCAATTTCATGGTTAGCCAATGTTAATAATTGGTTCTTGCTGAACTTGGTATTTTTTTTAATTAACAAGGTTTGGGTACTATTACTTACCATCGCATCTGCTGCAATAGCTGTAGAGAGTTTTATGTTTAGCGGAAAGTCATACAACTTAGAAAATTCATCAAAATAAGCTTTTGCATCATCAGGAGAATAGATTTTCTCCATATCAGCTCTTTCCGTTTCATTGCTGTAATGAAGTATAAATTGGGCATTTTGCACATCTTTTTCTGTTGGCGAACCATAAAGCCTTAAGGAATTATAATAAAATTTCTTAGGCTCCCCAATAGTTTGGATGCATTGGGCCATATTTGCATAGTAATAGATGATATCTTGATAGAGCTTTTGAACTTTTTGATCTGTAATACGTTCCAAGCGTTGTGAAAACAACATTCGGTGCAATTTATAAGGATGAAACTTTATCTTCGGATATTTAAGAATAGGATCTTCCGTATATTTTGAGGCAAAGAATCGTTGCTTTTCCTTCTCTGTATTTAACGGGTTCAAATAACTTAATAGCTCAATTTTCTTAACCAATCGGTTTAGATTTGAGTCTATTTCAAACAAAGATTCATTGGCTCTTTGTAAGTCTACTAAGTCTTTAGTATTCATTCTTTACGGGTATTAAAAACGCCGCAAGGTAATCAATCTATCTGAGTCATTTCTGAGACTTTTGATTTTTCGTTAAGTAGGCTCAGCTAAAAAATAATTCCCTTCCTTTCAGAATAGCCACATCTTAAATAATTAATTTTTTGGTATGTTTTAGTGCAGCCAAGGAGATAGGGTAAATTCTAATAAAAAGACTTAGATTTGGATTATAATGTAGAAAAAAAGCAGCTTACATGATTTCCATTTATAAATTAAAACCCAAATTTCAACAACTACTAAATCCTGTTTTAATTTTTTTACATAAATGTAATGTAACCGCAAATCAAATTACGGTAGCGTCCATTTTAGTTTCTCTTGTTATTGGAGTATTGTTCTGGAACGCAGATGGCGTACACTGGTTTTTCTTAAGCTTACCAATAGGACTGCTGTTGCGAATGGCTTTAAATGCTTTGGATGGCATGATGGCTAGAAAATTTAATCAAACCAGTACCTTAGGTGAAGTCCTAAATGAAATGGGGGATCTAATTTCTGATATTATTATTTTCTTTCCATTGATAAAGTTTCAGCCAGAGAGTTTATATGTCATTATTGTGTTTATTTTGTTAAGTATCATTAATGAATTTGCTGGGGTCTTAGGAAAGGTGGTTGGAAAAGAACGGAGAAATGATGGGCCTATGGGTAAAAGCGATCGTGCTTTACTTTTAAGTATTTATGGTCTACTCCTATTCTTTGGTGTAAACCTTTCGAGTTATTCTAAGTACATTTTTGGAATAATTATAGTATTGCTCGTACTTAGTACTTTTACGCGTCTTAAGAAAGGATTACATGGAGCTTGAAGTAAACAATTCTGAAAATAAATTTTCTGATGTTCCGTTAAGGGTAAAAACATGGTGCTATATTATTTTGGTTTTTGCCGTATCTATTTCTAGTACTATAACTATGAAACTTTTTATCTCTTGGATTGCATACCAGGTTTTCTATGAATTCTTACGAATATTTCAAATAAAGACAAACCTTTTTGTTACCGCTTTAATCCTAGGGATTGTACAATTTTTATTAGTCTATTTCTTTAGTTTTGAGCGTTATTTCTTATATGCTGTAGCTTTCTTAATGATGTTTTTTCTCTATTTTCTAATGCTGAAAGTCAGCGGAAAGCAAGGTATTGGCATTGTTTTAGGGCTAAGCTTAAGTCTTCTTGTTTTTCCAAATTTGTTGTATCTAAGAGAGAGTGCTTTTGGAATAAAAGCGCTTGTTTATTTAGTTGTTGTTACAGAATTAAATGATGTCTTTCAATATTTTATGGGCAAGCTTTTTGGAAATCATAAGGTAATGCCTACAATTAGTCCCAATAAGACTTGGGAAGGTTTTATAGGAGGTGTATGTCTCACGATAGTCCTTAGTATTATTTTAGGGTACTTTCTTTTGCCTTCCACTATTCTGGTTCAAGTAATTTTGGGCATAGTTTTGGGGGTTGCAGGTTTTTTTGGAGATGTTTTTATGTCCCTACTGAAGCGAAAAACAAATGTGAAAGACACTGGAGAGTTACTGCCTGGTCATGGCGGACTTATGGATAGAATGGATAGTCTTATTTTTAATGCGCCTATTTTCTTTTGGGTACTACCGTTATTATTGAAAAGCTAAGCCATGGAAGATAAATTTAATAATGCTTTTATACTTTCTGGCGGAGGCACACGATTAATGATATATCTTGGGATGTATGCCGCATTAGAAGAGTTGCAGATGAAACCAGATATTCTTATTGCAACATGTGGAGGTGCTTTTGCAGCAGCAGTGATAAATACTTTTCCAGATAACCCATCCCGTAAGGAATATTTAAAATCAGAAGAATATTTTCAATTTGCAACAAAAGACCGGCTAACGAAAGAGAAGAAGTTGTCGAGGATAGGACTTCTTTCACTCCAAAAATTGTTTTCTAAAAAAAATGCACCTCTCATGGAAGATGTGTTTCATAAATATCTTGCAGATGTATCTCAGGATTTTTCCAAAGATTTTCCGTCATTAACGGCAACAATGTTTTCTTCGAAAGTGCCTACAGTTCTGATAGGTTCTCAAATACTTTTTGATCCTAAACTTATAGGGCAAAAAAGAAAAGGTGCAAAGTTATATCAGAAAGTGATATTGACAGATGAAGAAACGGCTAGTAAAATTGACCTAAGTGCAATTACCATTACATCCGAAAATTATAAAAATAGTGCCATATCAGCATCAGTTAATATTAAAACAAATCTCTCCATGTTAGTTAGTGCACGGATTTCTGTTTCTGATATGTTTTATGTAGCTCCAGTGTACTTAGAAGATACCTACTTTGCGGGCGGCGCTATTGATTTAATCCCTATTGAATTGGCTAAACATCTAGCCAATAAAGTAACTATTGAAAAAAAACAGTCCTATAGTCCGGTTGAAGAAGCCTTAGTACGTGCAGTTTTAGGGTATAGTGGTAACCAACGTTTACAAGAAATTGAAAATCAGGGCGCTAATTTTCAGATTGATACCATTCATATCAAGAAAGATTTAGAAGGGCATTATATCAAGAAAAGTATAGATTGGAAAAATGCTGAGATTTGTTTTGAATATCCTAGATCCTACCAAGATTTTAAAGATGATATGGATAAACAATGGGAGTACGGATATCAGCAAACCATGAAGAGTATTCAAACAGAAAAGTAATTCTATTAATTGCTTTGAAAAACTTACATTTATAAACTTATGAAAATAGCCTTTTACATATGAATGTTTTTATTGCCGGCGGAACCTCTGGAATTGGATATTCATTAGCACTACATTATTGTGCTAAGGGCTTTCATGTTGGGATTTGTGGTAGAGATTTAGATAAAATTTCAGGTAATAAGCCTTCTAATATACTTGCGTATCAGGCAGATGTTTGTGAGATTTCTTCACTTAGTTTGGCTGTACATAGCTTTTTAAATGAACAGGAAAACCTGGATCTCTTCATAAATTGCACAGGTAGCTACGCAGAAGATGTTGCGGGAAATATTTCTTATGAAGAAGCTGCGCAAATGCTTAAAACCAATATTTTAGGAGCTACTAATTGCTTTGAAGTTGCAAGAACAGCTATGCTGCATCAAAAAAGTGGTCATATTGTGGTAATTGCATCAGTATCAGGTATTCTAGATTATAAAAACTCTAGCCTTTATACGAAAACTAAACGTGCTATACTCCAAATTTCAGATGCTTACCATAGAGCCTTAAAACCTTTTGGCATTTCAATAACTACTATTGCTCCAGGGTATGTTGACACCTTAAAATTAAGAGTATTAAACAACAACGACTTGAGTAAAAAACCTTTTTTAGTACCGCTTGATGTGGCTACAAAAAAAATTGTAGCAGCTATTGTTGCTAAAAAAAAGCTAGTTATTTTTCCTTTAAAAATGAAATGGATGATGACATTTTTATCGCTACTCCCTGCTCCTATTCTTAATCTTATTATGTATAAAAAAGCCAAATGGATGAAACAAGAATAGCAATAGGGACAAGAATAAAGCTAGTGGCGCTGTGTGCTACGGTATTTAGTCTGTTCTATAATGTGAATGCTTGGTATGCGTCTACATTAGATTACGTGCCTTCATTTATTTTTAGTTTTGAGCAGTACATTCCCTTTATTCCTTGGACAGTAATACCTTATATGACTAGCGGAATATTTTTTGTCCTAGTATTTTTTTTATGTAAAACAAGGCAAGAATTACAAACCTTGACAAAACGGGTCGTATTTGTGAGTGTTGCTGCTGGGTTATTTTTCCTATTATTTCCTTTGAAATTTTCATTCATAAAACCAGAAACGAGTAGTGCTTTATTTAATTTTTTCTTTCAATTTATAAAAAAAGTAGATTCTCCTTTCAATGAAGCTCCATCATTACATATTGCTTTTGCTTTTGTGTTTTGGTCGGTCTTTAGAAACTTTACAGCTTCCGTGCGTCAGATATCGGTCGTATGGTTGGTGTTGTTGGGTCTCGCTACGCTGACCACGTATCAGCATCATTTACTAGATGTAGTTACTGGAGCCATATTGGGGCAATTCAGCTTTATCGTTTTTCCTGCGGAGAAAAACAATTTTAAATTACGGAACTTTTACCTCGCCAACTATTATTTTTTAGGTGGCTGGCTCGTGATTCTGTTAAGTCTGATGGTCTTTGAATTTTATCATGCAAGCGGACTCATTTTGTTATGGCCTGCATTGGTTTTATTTTTAGTGGGGTACCATTACCAAAAAAATAGCGTATATTTTTTAAAAAATAATCAGGGGACTATTTGGTGGTATAAAAAAATAGTTTATTTCCCATATATTGGGCTCTACTGGTTCTTCTGGAAATTTTTGAGGAAAAATAAAAAGCCCATAGAACTTATTCCAAAGCTGTATATTTCTTCCAGGCTTGATCATTTGGAATTTCAAAATTTCAATGGCAATCAAAACACTTCAGTATATGATTTTTCGGCAGAATTGGAAGAAAATAATGCAATTAAGAGTAATTGTGTGTATCATGCTGTTCCCTTATTGGATATCGGAGCATTTGATACTATCAAACTTAAAAGAATCGTCTTAGAGATAACAACCCATTACAAGGAATTACCTAAAGATGGAAAAATACTAATTCATTGTACTATGGGGCTTAGCAGAAGCACATTTATTGGGATTCTTGTTGTAAAAAATATTCTATCTTTACCTTTAGACGAAGCACTAATAAAAATAAAAACCACCCACAAAAATGCTGTAATACATAGCTATGTACAGGATTTTTTAAAGACAATCAATATATGAGCAATGGACATTTTAATAGTTTTGATGGAAGCGAAATTTTTTATCGTAAATGGAATTTCAAACCATCTCAGAAGAGTGTTATCATCATTCATCGTGGACATGAACATTCTGAGCGCTTAAATGATATTGCTACTTCTTCTCAATTTTCAGAATATAATATTTTTGCTTTTGATCTTAGGGGTCATGGCCATACGAAGACGGAAACATCTTCTGTTTTTATGGATTATGTGAGAGATTTAGATGCTTTTGCGCACTATTTAAAATCAGCGTACACTATAGCTAGTAGAGATATTTTTGTAATAGCTAATAGTATTGGTGGTGTCATTGCTTCTGCATGGGTTCATGATTACGCGCCTAATATTGCCGGTATGGCACTGCTTGCTCCTGCTTTTAGAATCAACCTTATTGTACCTTTAGCCAATGAGATGATTACGTTGGGCACTAAGTTGAAGAAGGATTTGATAATTAAAAGTTATGTAAAATCTACCATGCTAACGCACGACGTAGCGCAGCAAAAAGCTTATGATACAGATTCTTTGATTACACGATCTATTGATGCAAAATTATTGATAGATTTAGCAGATGCTGGTAAACGCTTGGTAGAAGATGCAGCGGCTATAGATACACCAACGCTTATTTTGTCTGCAGAGAAAGACAAGGTGGTATTTAATAAGGATCAAAAAATATTTTTCGATAAGTTAGACACTAATTTAAAGCAACTTGAAGTATTGCCAGACTTTTTTCATGGTATTTTGTTTGAAACCGAAAAAGAACTGGTCTATGACAAGATGAAAGCTTTCGCAGTGCAGAGTTATAATCATCCCCAGAAAAAGCTTAACCTTGAGGCGGATCAATTTTCAATGGTAGAACATAAGAGTCTACAAAATAAAGAAGGAAATAACTTAAATTTCAAGTTTCAAAAATGGTCCTTGAGTAAAATAGGAAAAATTAGTGATGGGATGGCTATTGGCTTAGAACATGGTTTTGATTCTGGGGCATCTCTAGATTATGTCTATCATAATAGACCTAAAGGAAAATTAGGTTTTGGTACCATGATGGATAAAAATTACCTTGAAGCAATAGGTTGGCGAGGTATTAGAATACGAAAGCAGCATTTGCTGCAACTTTTAGAAAAGAATATAGAGCACTTAATAAAAGCAGGCCGCAGCATTAAAATTTTAGACGTTGCTGGGGGTACCGGAAATTACCTGTTTGATATTAAAGATAGATACCCTGAAGCAGAAATTGTAATCAATGAATTTGTAAAAGAGAATATTGAAATAGGACAGAAAGTTATTGATGCCAAAGGCTATAAGAACGTACGATTTACAGATTTTGATTGTTTTGACCCAGAAACGTATACGAAAATCAATTTTGAGCCAACTATTATTATTGTGTCCGGGATATTAGAACTCTTTGGTGATAATGAAATGGCGAGTAAAGCGCTTGCAGGAATACAGTCTGTAGCAGAAAAGAATGCAAAGGTGGTCTACACGGGTCAACCTTGGCATCCACAATTGAAAATGATTGCCTATGTGTTAAATAGTCATCAAAAGAAAAATTGGGTGATGAGAAGAAGATCTCAGAAAGAATTAGATCGATTGATGGCGTATAATGGAATCTATAAAGAAACCATGCTCATTGATGATTTTGGAATTTTTACCGTTTCGTCAGCTAAAGTGAATTTTTGAGTAGTAATAGTTAATTTGTTGTAAATCAAATGATAGTGTATAGCTTTTTTTAGATAAATTTTACTTGTAAACATAAAAAAAAAGTCCAAATAGGACTCTTTTTTTATATGAATAATTAATATCTAAGCTTTATAATTATCATCCCATTTTCTTTCTTTGGGATCATGTAGTTTGTCTACAGATTTAGCGACCATCATAGATACCGCAGCGTCACCTGTAACATTAACCACTGTTCTACACATGTCTAACGGCCTGTCTACGGCAAAAATTAAGGCTAAGCCCGCTTCTGGTATTCCTGCTTGTGAAAGAACAATAACTAGCATTACCATACCGGCTCCGGGAACCGCAGCGCTACCAATAGAAGCCAAAGTTGCTGTAACAATTATTCCTAATTGCGCCCATAAATCTAGATCCATACCAAAGGCTTGTGCTATAAAAATAGCAGCTACAGCTTGATATAAACTGGTACCATCCATATTAATAGTGGCACCTATAGGTAATACAAAACTGGTAACTTCTTCATCTACACCTAAATGCTCTTCTACTCGTTCCATTGTAACAGGTAAGGTAGCGGCACTAGAACTTGTAGAGAAAGCTAAAAGTTGTGCAGGAGACATCCCTTTTAAGAAAAATGAAGGTGATTTTTTAGTGAATATCCACACAAAACCAAGGTATACACATATCATTAAAAATAATCCAACAATAACACATAAGGCATACCAAGCTAAGGCCTTAAACAAGTCCAGGCTAGGAGATTCTACTACCAGCGCTGCTAATAATGCAAATACACCAAACGGGGCAGCAAGCATTATTAAATCAATTAATTTTAGAATTACTTCATTGAAGCCGTCAAAGAATTTTTTTACTGGTGTGGACTGTTCTTCTGGGATAAGGATTAATCCAATACCGAAGAAAATAGCGAAGAATATAACTTGTAGCATATTACCATTATCACTTGCGGCTTTAAAAATATTGCTAGGGACAATATCTTCAAGAGCTTGTAATGGGCCCGATTCTTCCTGCTTATGTGCTTGTTCTATTCTAGAATCAGCATCACCTTTATAGTTTTCAACAAGCTGAGTTCTTGTTTCCTCCGATATAGATTTTCCAGGTTGTATAATGTTTACAACAGCTAAACCTATAGAAACGGCTATGATAGTGGTAACAATATAAATTCCTATAGTTCTACCTCCCATTTGTGAGAGTTTAGAAATATCTTTTAAGTCTGATACTCCTTTTATTAGGGAAGCGAGTATTAAAGGAACTGCAATAAGTTTAAGTGAGTTGATGAAAATATTACCGAAAGGTTTTATCCAATCTGAAACAAATTTTGCTCCCCAATTAAATTGAACCATTATGAATGCAAATAATACTCCGGCTAACATGCCTATTAAAATTTGCCAATGCAATTCCAATTTCTTCATAAAATAATTAGTTTTAGGACAGAAAGATACAGTTTTGAACCTTAATCTACCAAATCCCTAACTATAATTTTATGGTTCTGTTCAGTAAAGTGAAGTCTGCCAAGACTATAGCGGCCATTGCTTCTACGATAGGCACCGCTCTAGGCACTACACAAGGGTCATGACGCCCTTTTCCTTGCGTCTTGATCATATTACCTTCTTTGTCGATGGTCTCGTAGGGTTGTATTACGGTAGCTACGGGTTTAAAGGCTACATTGAAGTAGATGTCCATTCCATTAGAGATGCCTCCTTGAATACCTCCGCTATAGTTTGTTTTTGTCGTACCATCCGGATTGTATTGATCATTGTGATCGCTACCTTTTTTAGTAACGCCATCAAAACCACTTCCGTATTCAAAACCTTTCACCGCATTAATAGAAAGCATCGCTTTACCCAACTCCGCATGTAATTTATCAAAAACAGGTTCTCCTAAGCCGATAGGGACATTCTGAATAACACAAGTCACAATCCCGCCAATAGTATCACCTTCTTTTCTTATTTCTTTGATGTAATCTTCCATTTTTGCCGCAGTTACAGGATCTGGACAACGTACTGGGTTGCTTTCTATTAGGGAGAAATCTAAATCTTGGTAATTTTTATCCAATCGCAGTGTACCTACTTGCGATACAAATGCATTTATTTTAATAGCACTTATAAATTGCTTAGCAATAGCACCGGCTACTACTCTACTTGCGGTTTCTCGAGCAGAACTTCGTCCACCACCACGGTAGTCACGAAAACCATATTTTTGGTCATACACATAATCGGCATGTGAGGGCCTGTAAGAATCTTTTATATGTGTATAGTCATGGGACTTCTGATTGGTATTATGGATAGCAAAACCTATTGGTGTTCCTGTGGTAACGCCTTCAAAGATTCCTGAATAAAATTCGACAGTATCTGGCTCCTTTCGCTGGGTAACAATAGCAGATTGTCCTGGTTTACGTCGGTTTAATTCATTCTGAATTGCATCTAAGTTTATGGCAATACCTGCTGGGCAACCATCTATAACTCCACCAATTGCAACACCATGAGATTCTCCAAAAGTGGAAAGTTTAAAAATAGTTCCGTATGTATTTCCTGCCATTTCTTCTTAAAATTTAACAGTTTCAAAGGTAATTCTAAAATCATATAAACCCAAACTTACAGTGGTCTTAATCTAAAATTTACCTTGTAGGAAATTACATAATAAATATTTAACATTTATCTGATATAATGTTGATTTTCAATTGATGATAACTTTATAGTCTCTGCTTTAATTTTGTAAAAACGAGAAAATTTGAAAAAGAGAAAAATAGATGTAGTTGTAATATCAGATGTGCATTTGGGCACCTATGGTTGTCATGCCGATGAATTAATTTCATATCTGAGCAGTATTCAGCCCAAGAAGCTCATACTTAATGGAGATATCATTGACATCTGGCAGTTTAGTAAGCGATATTTTCCACCTTCTCATTTAAAGGTGCTAAAGAAAATTATAGGCATGGCTTCTAACGGTGTTGAAGTTACGTATATTACTGGAAATCACGACGAAATGCTTCGTAAGTTTAGCGATACTTCAATAGGGTACGTGAGTATTGTAGATAAGCTAGTATTAGATTTGAATGGAAAAAAAACTTGGTTTTTTCACGGAGATGTTTTTGACGCTTCGATACAAAATGCAAAATGGTTAGCGAAGCTTGGAGGTTACGGTTATGATTTTCTAATATTGATTAACCGGTTCATGAATTGGTGTTTAACACGTATGGGTAGAGAAAAATATTCGCTATCTAAACGAATTAAGAATAGCGTAAAAGGCGCTATCAAGTATGTCAACGATTTTGAGAAAACAGCGGCAGATTTAGCTATAGAGAATGGGTATGATTATGTAGTATGCGGACATATTCACCAGCCTAAAAAAGAGCAGTATGAGAATAAAAATGGAGTATGTACATACTTAAACTCTGGAGATTGGGTAGAAAACTTAACAGCACTAGAGTATTCTTTTAAAAGATGGAAAGTCTACCACTATAACAATGATAAACTTTCTCCTTTTTATGCTGATGAAGAATTGAAAGAATTAGACATCAATGAATTAATTGCTTCTATTACTTTTAATCAAAACAAGAAAAAAGATTCTTCTTCGTCTTTAGAAGAAAGCTCCTTAGAGTAGTGCTTCCTTTAAAATTGTAATAGGATGCTTGGCTTGCCTTTTGGTGCCATCATAGATCTGATGACGACAACTTGTCCCATTGGCAGAAATAATGGTGTCTTCTGGAGACTTACGCACTGCGGGAAATAGTTTTAACTCCCCTATCTGCATGCTTACTTCATAATGTTCTTTTTCGTAGCCAAAAGATCCTGCCATTCCGCAACACCCTGACGTTATAATAGATACTTCGTAATTCTTTGGAAGGTTTAGAATGTCAAACGTAACTTTTTGGTTTGATAAAGCCTTTTGGTGGCAATGTCCGTGAATCTTAACCTTTTTAGTTTCAGCAGTAAATACCTCAGAATTTAAAACTCCAGCTGTAATCTCATTCGCTAGAAACTCTTCAATTAGATAACAGTTCGTTGCTATTTTTGCAATGGTTTCTTTATCTGTTGTAAAACGTCTATACTCATCTCTAAAGGTTAGAATAGCAGAAGGCTCCAATCCAATTACCGGGATATTCTTATCTGCAAATACCTTTAATTTCTCAATGTTGTCTAGCGCTAGTTTTTTAGCCTGCTTTAAAAAGCCTTTGGAGATATAGGTTCTGCCACTTTCTGCATAAAATAATTCTACATCATAGCCTAACTTTGTTAATACCTCTATAGCGTCTTTTCCTAGTTCTACATCTAAGTAATTGGTGAATTCATCAATGTATAAGGCAATACTTTTATTGTTTTTAGTATTCTTATTATCAAATATTTGAAGGTGCTTATCGAAATTAAAACTATAAACCTTAGGCATAGTTCGTTCTTTAGCAACCCCAGCACTGCTTTTTAAAAGTCCGCCAAAGAAACTAGAATCATATATCGCATTAGTTAAGCCAGAAACTTTACTTCCTAATTTATTTAATTTCGTATTGTAAGCAAATAATTTACCTCGTAGAGGGTATCCGTTTGCTTCTTGATATTGGTATAAAAATTCGGTTTTTAGGGTAGCTACATCTACGTTACTTGGACATTCACTTGCACAAGCTTTACAGCTTAAGCATAGATCAAATACTTCTTTTAATTCTTTCTGATTAAACTTGTTTGGTGCCTCAGAAGTAGTTAGAAACTCTCTTAAGGCATTTGCTCTACCTCGTGTGGTATCTTTTTCATTTTTTGTGGCGTGATAACTTGGGCACATACCACCTGCACTTTGGTGAGTTTTTCTGCAATCTCCACTTCCATTACACTTTTCTGCCGCTTTTAAGATTCCTTCACTATCAGAAAAATCTAAGAGTGTCTTTATCTCTGGCTCTTTTCTATCGATCGTATAGCGTAACGATTCATCCATAGCAAATGCATCTACAATTTTACCAGGATTAAAAATATTTGTAGGGTCAAAGTATGATTTTACGCGCTTTAATAGTTGGTAGTTTTTATCTCCGATCATTAAAGGGATAAATTCTGCTCTTACAATTCCATCTCCATGTTCTCCACTAAAAGAGCCTTTATATTTTTTAGTCAGTTTAGCTACATCTGTCGTGATGGCTCTAAAAAGGTGAACATCATCAGATTTTTTTAGATTAAGCATAGGTCTTAAGTGCAATTCTCCTGCACCAGCGTGTGCATAGTATACGGCACTCTGCTTGTAACCGGCCATGATTTGTGTAAATTCTCCAATAAAATCTTTTAAATCTTCAACGGCAACGGCCGTATCTTCAATACACGCAACCGCTTTTTTATCTCCTACTATATTTCCTAAAAGTCCCAATCCGGCTTTGCGCAATTCGGCAGCCATTTTTCCTTCTTGGGCATTTAGAATGGAATTGGAATAACTTAATCCAGAAGCTTCTATAGTCGCTAAAAGTGCCTCAATTTGCTTTTGTAGATCTTCTTCAGTATCAGATTTTACCTCAAGCATTAAAAGAGCGGCAGGATCACCTGCAACAAAGAATCTATTTTTTAATTGGTCTCTATTGTTTTTAGTGCAGTCAAGTATCACCTTGTCCATCATTTCGCATGTATGCAAATTGTGTTTCATGGTAGGAGCCACGTCCGTAAGGCAATCTTCCAGAGTGCGGTAGTGCGGTACTACCATTGCGGAAAGTTTTGGTGGAATTGGCATTAATTGTAATGTAATTTCTGTAGTAAATGCTAAGGTACCCTCACTCCCACTCAATAATTCGCAGACATTAATTAAATCTTTTTTACCACCGAAAACCTCACTTTTAAGTAATTCGTCTATAGCGTACCCCGTATTTCTTCTGTGAATTTGTGGTTTAGGAAATTCTCTTATAATTTCTTCCTGAATTTCTTTATTTGAAAGTTCTTTATGTAAACTTCTGTAAATAGACCCTTCAAAGGAATCTAACTTGGTTTTGGCTAAAAATTCATCTGTAGTGAGCGCCTTAAACTCCGCCTCTTCTCCGTTAGATAAAATAGTTTTTAAGCTAGACGTATACTCCCTAGTTATTCCGTAACGTATAGATGTAGTTCCTGAAGAGTTGTTCCCAACCATTCCGCCAATCATACAACGGTTTGCTGTGGACGTATTGGGGCCGAAAAATAAGCCATATGGCTCTAAGTAGGTGTTTAATTCATCACGTATCACTCCTGGTTGTACTGTGACTTGCATTTTTTCTTTGTCAACAGAAATGATTTTCGTAAAATGTACAGAAACATCTACTACAATTCCATCACCTACACATTGCCCTGCTAGAGAAGTACCTGCCGTTCTAGGTATTAATCCGATATTGTGTTCTTTAGCAAATAAAATTAATTTTTGAAGGTCAGAAGTGCTTTTCGGGAAAGCAACAGCTAAAGGTGTTTTTCTATAAACCGATGCGTCAGTGGCATATAGGGCTTTTGATAGTTTGTCTATTCTTAATTCTCCTTCTAAACGCTCTTTGAGGTCGTGTAATGATGCAGTTTCCAATCTAAAAATAATTTGAATGCTAAATTAAGTTTTTATTAACTACAGAACGCAAGTAAAATCCTATTTTTGGTGTTAATATTTAAATAAAAAAGAATGAAATTGTTAAAATTAAGCCTCTTGGCTCTTTTGATTTTTCCAGCATTAGTAAGTGCTCAAAGCATGTCTGATCATACTATTGGTTTAAGACTCGGAGATAGTGATGGTTTAGGAGCCGAAATATCGTATCAAAAATCATTAAGCAGAAATAATCGTTTAGAGGTAAACTTAGGTTTCCGAGATAGTCGTGCTTATGATGCTTTTAAATTATCAGGTTTGTACGAATGGGTTTTACCTTTAGAAGGTGATTTTAACTGGTACTATGGTGTTGGTGGTGGTTTAGGAAATGTAAACTTTGAGCGGAGACCTTCAGATACAAATCCTAATGGAGAAGAAGTAGATGGCGGACTCTTTGTTTTTGCTGCAGGTAATATTGGTGTGGAATATAATTTTGATTTTCCGCTGGTAATTTCTTTAGATATGCGCCCTGAAATTGGGTTATTAGGATATAGTGAATTTTCAGATAGTTTTGATTTTGATATTGGATTAGGAATTAGATATCAGTTTTAAACGGTAAATATTATTAAAGCTAAGAATATGAATGTATTAGATTGTCTTTTTTTTAATAACAATATATAATTACATTTGCGAGAATTAAATTTAGAAATCATAATGAGAAAAGTAATATTAGGATTATTTGCCACTGCCCTATTAGTATCTTGTAATAGTAATCCTGACGGATTTTCTATTGAAGCTACAGTCAATGGAGAGATAGAAAATGGAACAAAAGTATTTCTTAAAAAAATAAACGAAGTAAACCAACCTGTAGATGTAGATACGACTACAGTAGAAAATGGAAAGTTTGTTTTTAAGGGTACAGCAGATTCTTTAGACTTACAATATATTTTCATAGATAAACTTCAGGGTAATATTCCTGTAATGATTGAGAAAGGAACTATTGATGTCGTTTTTCAAAAAGATAGCTTAGGTTTTGCTAAAGTTGAAGGAACGGAGCAAAATGAATTGTTTGGTAAATTCTTAGACAATAGTAGATCATTCTCTAAGAGAGCAATGTCTATGCGAAGTGATTTTGAAAAAGCGAGAGCTTCCGGAGATCTTGCGACACAAGAAGCGTTACAGGCAGAAAGCATGGAAATGCAAGAACAAGCTAAGAATTTTGAACTTACGTATATCAAAGAGAACCCGAATGCGTATGTTTCTGTCTTAATTTTAGAGCGCGTATTAATGAGTAAGGGGTTAGCTGAAGATGAGATTTCTAAAATCTATGAGGCATTTACTCCAGAAATTAAAGCTACTGCTACCGCAAAAAGAATAGAAAAACAATTATCGCTTACGAAAAGTACAGCGATAGGTTCTAAAGCTCCTGATTTTTCTGCGCCAACTCCTGATGGAAAACAATTGGCTTTGAAAGATGCTTTAGGAAAAGTTACTATCGTAGATTTTTGGGCTGGATGGTGTAGACCATGTAGAGCAGAAAATCCTAACTTGGTGCGTGTTTACAATAAGTATAAAGAAAGCGGATTAAGTATTCTAGGGGTGTCTTTAGATAAAACAAAAGAAGAATGGACAACTGCTATTGCTGCAGATAGCTTAACATGGAACCATGTTTCTAATGTTCAATATTTTGATGAAATTGCTAAATTGTACAATGTAAGAGCTATTCCTGCAATGTTCATTTTAGATGAAAATGGTGTAATTATCGCAAAAGACTTAAGAGGTCCAGAATTAGAAAGTAAGATTGCTGAACTTATGGGGAATATCTAAACCCTTAAAAGTTTTTACTATAAAAAAAAGCTCCAATTTGAAATTCAAATTGGAGCTTTTTTTTATCTTACTAAAAGATCAAATTAAAATCTATTTAGCATATCGTTAAACTCTCCTTTTACCACAGCGGTGTCAGCTTTAGTAACTTCACCCGTTATGTACGCTCTAGAGCTAGCACCCAAGAATTCAATAGTAGCACCATCGCCTAAGATTAAATCACCGTAAATAACTAAGTCGCCCTCTATAACCAGCGTTGCATTACTAGCAACAGTAATATCTTTAGTACTTCTATTGTTTCCTACGATAATAGCGCCTTTCATTTCAAATAAACTATCCGTATTTAACGCTACACCAGTACTTACTGTCCAGCTACCACATAGCAATAAATCTCCAGAAACATCTACTTGTCTTAATCGCTTAGAACCTTGGTAAGCCATAGTTTCATTAGCAGGCACTGTTATATTAGAACTACCTCTGTATGAGGTTAAATCTTCACATTTACTTTCTAAGCTCTGATTTGGTTTGTTCATTTTAATAATCTGTAAACCAGCGGTACCAGAAGCTGCAAAAATATAATCTCCTTTAGAGGCGACGAAGTTAATAGAGCCATCTAAATCTATAATTCCAACGGGAGTTGTACTTCCGCTAGATTCTTCGGAAAGAGAAAGTCCAGCGCCACCATTAGCCATTAAGATAGCACTTTCATTTACGGCAACGGCATTAGTTACATTATCTGAAACATCAGACCCTTCAGGGTTTATTAAAATTGGAATGTATTCTACAAAAGCTCCAGTACTAGCATTGTAAATACCCGCGCCTTTAGAGCCTTCAGAAACAAATAGTTTATCATTAGAAAAATCTAAGGTTCTTTTAGAAGCAATACCAAAATCAGAAGAAATAGCAATTTCTTTTACAAGAGAAAAATTAGCATCAAAAATAGAAACTCCCTTACTCGCATCTAATACAGCGATATTGTTATTTGCCATTGTTACCGAACGTAAATCAGATAATGGCAGTTCATTTAAAAGTGCTACAGTATTTTTATCATATACCGCTAATACGCCATCTTCACCACTTGTTACATATATATTATTACCGTTGATAGCGATATCGGTAGCAATAAAACCTTCTTGGAAACCGTAAGTAATTCCGTTATTCACGTCAATACTTCCGTTAGAGGATGGTATTTTTGCTACAAAAGAGTTTGTTCTTGCAGTTGCAGAATTTTCGGCATCTACACCCCCAACAATATAAATATATCCACTGTCATAGGCGATAGCATTGATATCAGCATTACTATAATATAACCTAGAAGTTATTTTAGGGCTATAAGGATCGCTAACGTCTACCGCATCAATGGCACCTACATAATCAGATTCAACTGTATTATAAGATACATATGCAATATCATCTACAATGTTTACATGCGTTGCGGTTAAATTTTCTCCACCAGAAAAACTAGGAGGTGTAATTTGAGCAATTAAAGAAAGAGGATAATCTCCGGCTAAAGGGTCTCCGTCTTTACTTGTTTTACCTGATAAATCCTCTTCACTAGATATATCAATAACTCCAGCATTTTCATAGCTGATACTTCTATTTAAAAAATCTTGATTATTTTCTGAACTTACATTACTCTGCTCATCTTCAAAAACAGTTGTTTCTTCAGAACATGATGCAATAAAAACTAGCGAAAAAGCCAGTAGTAGGGAAACTTTTCTCATAATTACGTAGGTTGAATAAGAGTTTGGGCACTCTAACAACGGCAAAACTATGAATTTATGTTTCTGTAAGTCAGAAATTTCGACGAACGACGCTTTTTCTATCGTTTATCGGTAGAATATTACCGATAAACTAAATTTTTCCCAACTTCTGAAGCACAAACAAGGCAATAATAGGAATAGCGAGCAATCCTACCATCAAAGGATCTTGCAGTGCTAGGCCTGGCATGAGTATTAAGGTTGTAGCATACCCACCAACGGCACCACCAAAATGAGCGGTGTGTCCAATATTACCTAGTCTACTCTTCATTCCATAAATAGAATAGATAAGATAGCCTATTCCAAAAACCCAACCTGGAATAATAAAATTTATTTGCATCCAAGGATCTAATAAAATAGCAGCATATAAAATTCCTGTTACAGCTCCACTTGCTCCAACAGCTGTGTAATAATCTTCATCCTTATGAAATACCATGGATAGTAAACTACCTGCAATTAAGCTAATCACATAAATAATTACAAACTTTACAGCTCCCAACCATGCGATTACGATGGGTGCAAAAAAGAACAAGGTGAACATGTTAAAAAATAAATGCGAAAAGTCTACATGTAAAAACCCAGAAGAAAACATCCGTTCTTTTTGTCCTGCTTTTATAGCACCTACGCTAAATTTATAGCGGTCAAAAAAATTAACATCATTGAATCCTTTTATGGAAACCAATAAATTTATTGCAATAATACCTACGGTAACTAAATCAATACTATCCATATAATCAAACGTTCTGTTTGATTCCAAATATAACTATATTTGCGGTATAATTATTGGCATGCAGTTATTAGTATTCATTTTAGTTTACCCTATTCTTTGGTTTATTTCCATATTACCATATACCTTATTTTATTGGCTCTCAGATTTTGTTTTTTTCTTGGTGTATACCCTTTTTGGTTACCGCAAAAAAGTAGTGTATTCAAATTTGAAACTTGTATTTCCTGATAAAAGCGAACAGGAACTGTTACAAATTCAACGTAAGTTCTATAGTCATTTGATTGATACGTTCATGGAGATGATTAAAACCATGGCACTATCCAAGGCTCAAGTACAGCAAAGATATACCATCAAAAATATTGAAATCCTTAAAGAATTAGGCAAGACTAAAAGTGTTTTAATAGTCTGTTCGCACTACGCCAATTGGGAATGGAATGTGAGTATAAATAACTATGTAGATTTCAAAGGCTATGCTGTGTATCAAAAAGTAGCAAATAAATATTTTGATCATTGGATACGTAAAGTAAGAGCCCGTTGGAACACGACCTTAATTACACAAGAAGAAACAGTGAAAACTGTGGTAAGAAATGTTAGAGATGATGTTAGGAGTGCTTACGGAATGGTAAGTGATCAATCTCCTCAAGCCCATAGAGCTCCTTATTGGACGGAGTTTATGGGAATTAAAGTTCCTGTTTTTAGTGGTGCAGAAACTATGGCACGTAAAATGGATTTAGGAGTGCTGTTTCTAAAAGTAGCTAAAGTAAAAAGAGGCTATTATGAGGCGGAATTTATTCCGATTACGGCAGCAGGAAAATCTACTGCGGCTCATGAAATTACCGATAAGTTTCTGCGCTTAACAGAACAACAGATACTAGAACGTCCTGAACATTATTTATGGACTCATCGCCGCTGGAAACATAGAGATAAAGCAGATCAGCATTAATAAAAAAAGGAGCATCTAATAGTATTTAGTTGCTCCTTTTTATGGCAATTTTCACTAGTTTTTACAAACCAGCTACTTTTTTTATTTCACCTATAATTTTATCAGCTAAAGCATCAGCTTCTGATTGTGATTTAGCCTCCGTATAAATTCTAATAATAGGCTCTGTATTAGATTTACGTAAATGTACCCAGTTCTCAGCGAAATCAATTTTCACACCGTCAATAGTAGTAATCTCTTCCTTTTTATAAGTATCAGCCATGGCAACTAAAATAGCATCCACATCTAAGCCAGGGGTCAATTCAATTTTCTTTTTACTCATGAAGTAAGATGGGTAACTAGCTCTCAATTCAGCAACAGTGCCACCTTTTTCTGCCATTAGCATTAAAAATAAAGCGGTACCTACAAGAGAATCTCTTCCATAATGACTTTCAGGGTAAATAATACCACCATTACCTTCGCCGCCTATAACGGCATTATTTGCTTTCATTTTGGTTACCACGTTTACCTCTCCAACAGCTGCAGCTTCATAAGTGCCACCATGTTTTTGTGTGATATCTCTAAGCGCTCTAGAGGAAGATAAGTTTGATACGGTATTTCCTTTAGTTTTTCCTAAGACATAATCAGCACAAGCTACAAGCGTATATTCTTCTCCGAACATTTCACCGTCGTTACTAATGAAGGCCAAACGGTCTACATCAGGATCAACTACAATTCCAAAATCCGCTTTTTCTTCTAGTACTAAAGCACAAATATCTCCTAAATGCTCTTTCAGAGGTTCTGGGTTATGTGGAAAATGTCCCGTAGGGTCACAATATAACTCCACAACTTCTACTCCTAATTCTTTTAAAAGCTTTGGTATGGCAATACCACCCGTAGAGTTTACACCATCTACTACAACTTTAAATTTTGCAGCTCTAATGGTATCAGCATCTATTAGATCAAGTTCTAAAACTTCATCAATATGAATATCTATATAAGAATCATTTCGTGTGATTTCGCCTAAATCATCAACCTCAGAAAAATTGAAATCCTCTTTTTCTGCAATGGCCAAAATCTTAGCCCCTTGTGCTGCATCTAAAAATTCTCCCTTTTCATTTAGCAATTTTAAAGCATTCCATTGTTTTGGATTGTGACTAGCGGTTAGAATAATACCTCCATCAGCCTCTTCTAAGGGAACAGCAATTTCAACAGTAGGGGTAGTAGATAAATCTAAATCAATTACATCTATCCCTAAACCTATTAAAGTAGATACTACAATATTCTGAATCATCTCTCCAGAAATACGAGCATCTCTACCTATAACTACTTTTAATTTATCTTTCTTAGAATATTCTTTTAACCAAATACCATAGGCTGCTGCAAATTTTACCGCATCAATGGGTGTTAAGTTATCTCCTGGTTTTCCTCCGATTGTACCACGTATTCCTGAAATGGATTTGATTAGTGTCATAATTTATTTGAAAATTTTTACAAATATAAAGGGTTCAGGCTAAATGCTAGACTTCTTATTTGTAAATTCGATAGGAATAGTTTTTCTTCGGTCTATGAATTTTTTAGCACATATTTACCTATCATTTGATGATAATGAAATTACTCTTGGAAATTTTATTGCCGATAGTATTCGCGGTAATAAGTACAAGCATTTACCAGAGCGAGTACAAAAAGGGATCAAATTACATCGATTTATTGATACCTTTACCGATGCACACCCCACGGTTAGAAAAAGCACTAAAAGATTACATGAAAACTATAGCCATTATAGCGGCGTTATTGTAGACATTTTTTACGATCATTTTTTAGCAAAAAATTGGGGTACGTATTCTGATGTTCCTTTGGAGCTTTTTGTAGATAATTTCTACGATCTTTTAGAAGATAATTATGAAATACTTCCAGATACTACTAAACATATGATGCCGTATATGATTGCTGATAATTGGATTTTTAATTACTCAAAACTAGAAGGTATTGGTAGGGTACTAAATGGTATGAACAGAAGAACAAAAAATAAATCTAAGATGAACTTTGCTATTTTAGATTTAGAACAGCATTATGATGAGTTTGAAAAAGAATTTACATCCTTTTTTGAGGAGTTAGTTACCTATTCAAAGCAAAAATACATTTCACTATAACCCCATATGATACCTGCGACAATGAAGAAATTTTTTCTCCCTATTTTAGTCTTGTTTCTTTTTATACAATGTAAAAATCAGCCAGCAAGACCCACCGGACTTGTGGTAGAAAAAGCAATGGTAGTTTCTGCGCGTGAAGAGGCCTCTAAAGTTGGTGCTGATATTATGGCAAATGGCGGTAATGCTTTTGATGCGATGGTAGGTACACAATTGGCACTAGCGGTAGCATACCCTCGTGCAGGGAATATCGGTGGAGGTGGTTTTATGGTCTACAGAGAAGTAGACGGTACCATTGGGAGTTTAGATTTTAGAGAAAAAGCGCCAAAATCTGCCCATAGAGATATGTATTTAGATTCCTTAGGGAGTGTTATTATTAACATGAGTACGCTAGGTGCAACTTCTGTAGGGGTTCCTGGATCTGTAGCGGGAATTTTAGAAGTACATAAAAAATTTGGCAAGCTTCCATTAGCGGCTATTTTTGAACCTGTAATTACTATGGCGGAAAATGGCGTTATAGTTACAGCTAAGCAAGCTGATATGTTGGCGCAATATCGTGAAGTATTTATGGAAGTGAATGGCGATAGTACAAAATTTGGAGCTGTTTATAAGGAAGGTGATATTATTACGTACCCTAAACTAGCCGCTACCTTACGTACAATTGTTGAAAAAGGGAAAGACGGATTTTATAAAGGAGAAATAGCACAAAAACTGGCTAATTTTATTCAAAAAAACGGAGGCTTCGTCACTGAAGAAGATTTGGCAAGTTATGATGTAGTTTGGCGTAAGCCCATAGCATTCAACTATAAAGGATTAAAAATTATATCTATGAGTCCACCTAGCAGTGGCGGTGTTACCATGAATCAAATTTTTGATATGATAGCGCCTTATGATATCGCAACATTCGGACATAATTCTGAAAAAACTATTCAAGTATTCACTGAAGCTTCTCGGCGAGCTTATGCAGATAGAAATTATTATTTAGGAGATCCTGATTTTGTAGACATTCCGCTAGATGTATTATTAAAGGATAGTTATCTAGAAGATCGTATGTCTGATTTTTCTTTTGATAAAGCGACCAAATCATCTGATGTTGCTCATGGAAAAGTGGAGATAGTGGAAAGTATGGAGACCACCCACTACTCTATTGTAGATGAAGCAGGGAATGCTGTTTCCGTAACAACTACGTTAAATGGTAATTTTGGATCTAAATTATATTGTGATGAATTGGGTTTCTTTTTAAACAATGAAATGGATGATTTTAGTTCCAAGGCAGGAGTTCCTAATATGTTTGGTCTTATTGGTGCAGAAGCAAACAATATTCAGCCTGAAAAACGAATGCTAAGCAGTATGACGCCAACAATTGTAGAAAAAGAAGGTAAACTTTGGATGGTGGTAGGTACTCCTGGAGGTTCTACTATTATAACTGCCGTAGCACAAACCATATTGAATGCCTACGAATTTGATATGAGCATGCAAAATGCTGTAGATGCGCCAAGATTTCATCATCAATGGTTGCCAGATATCGTAACTTTTGAACCGGAAGGATTTTCGACAGAATTAAAAACATCACTAAAAACAAAAGGCTATTTTATTAATGAAGAACGCACACCAATTATAGGTAAAGTAGATGCTATTAGAGTACTTGCGGATGGTAGCCTAGAAGGTGGAGCGGATAAAAGAGGTGATGATACCGCTGTAGGATTTTAGACTAATTATATGAAGAGATTATTGAAAGGAGTTCTAAAAGCTGTTCTAGTGCTTTTAGGACTGTTGATTGCAATTTTTGTTGTGGTATATTTTGTATATAATGAAAAGGTTCCGGAAGGCAAAAATACCCAAGAGGCAGATGCTTTAGCTTATAAGATGCTCAATGCAATAAATAAAGCAGCGTATCAAGATACAAGATACTTAGAGTGGTCTTTTGCAGGAGGTAATCATAGGTATACATGGGACAAAGAAGTAGGTCATGTAACCGTTATTTGGGCGCAATACAAGGTTTTATTGAACTTAAATACGCCTGCTTTGAGTGAAGTTTTTGAAAATGGAGCAAAAGTTATTGGTACGGAAAAAACAAAGTTGGTAACCACGGCCACAGATTATTTTAACAATGATTCTTTTTGGTTGGTTGCACCTTTTAAAATTTTTGATGAAGGCACAAGCAGAAGCTTAGTAACTTTAGATGATGGGACACAAGGCTTAATGATTACCTATAATTCTGGAGGTACCACTCCTGGAGATTCTTATGTCTGGAAATTAAAAGAAAACGGAATGCCTACAAGCTACAAAATGTGGGTGAAAA
The DNA here is from genome assembly GCF_019278565.1 of Cellulophaga sp. HaHa_2_95. The sequence continues at coordinate 2,685,458 of NZ_CP058988.1, forward strand.
TTATTCCTATTGGCGGTTTAGAAGCCACTTGGGATAATTGGAAAACTATGGAAAATGGTGTTCTTTTGCCTACTTCTCATAAAATTGGTCCTGTATCATTAAGTATGGGAGAAGTTAGGGCGTACAATTAAAACTTATGTCAAAAAAAGGAAAAGAAAAAAATACAAAGAATAAAGCGAAACATACCAAGCTTATGAATCGTAAAATTAATAAGCTCCGGGACGAGAAAGAAGCACGTAAGCAACGACTTAAAGAAATTCAGCAATCAGCGAAGAAACCTATAGAGTAATTAATTACCACAAAAGAAGAGGTCTTTGTGAATATGATTTCTATTCCACTATTTGTACTTAGTTTTACTTTTTAATTTAGCGCTATATTATGTTTAAGACAAATACATATTTCGAAGAAAAGGTTGTTTCCATTGCTTTTAAAAATTCAGAAGGCAGAGCTACAGTTGGAGTAATGGCTCCTGGAGCTTATACGTTCGGAACGACAACAGTAGAATATATGACGGTAATTTCGGGCAGTATGGAAGTAAAATTAAAAAACGCAACAGTTTGGAGCACCTATACTCCTTACCAAACGTTTAAAGTGGATGCCAATAGTTCTTTTGATGTGAAAGTGACAGAAGATACTTCGTATAAGTGTGTTTATGAATAGGGGATTCTAGTTCTGAACCCGTAACTGGCTTTTTAGTTCTTCCATAGATTCTTGTAATTGTCTTAATAGGCCTGTTTCTGTGGTTGCATCTACACCAAAAGTAATCTTACTATTAACCTGCCAAATTTCTTGAATTTGAAAAGGTTTGATTTCATAAGGCGGATAGTTTTCGTTTAAAGAAACTAAAGTAACATTATTCGAGTTTGGTTTTTTAATTACTTTTTTCACCAAAACGGCATCTTGAAGTACTACTACATAAATTTTGTTAGGCGTAACATCATCAATATGTTCAATAGCTTTTGCGAGTACCCACTCCCCTGGTCTTAAATTTGGCAACATACTGTCTCCTTCTACTTGAAAACCTCTGTAGGTAGCATTTCTAAATTCAGGTATAGGCAAATCAAATGCTGGTAATTGTTGATACCAACTTGTATCAGCAATATTTTGTGGATAACCGGCTGCTGCTTTAGCATTCACTAAAACCATATTTTCGCGATCTGCAGAATCTACAGTAACTACTTTAGGAATTACACTGGTATGAGAAGTTTCTATATATTTAGAATCACTTTCTCCAAACAACCACAACGGATTAATTTTAAATTGCTTTAAAAGCTCTGTAACGACTTTACCAGAAAGCTTGGTTCTTCCGCGTTCTATATCTGCCGTAGTGTTAGAAACACCAATCAAAGCCGCAAATTCAGCTTGCGTGAAACCTAAGTCTCTCCTAATTTCTATAAAGCGTTTCAGGGTAATTTCGTTTTCCATAATCCTTTCGTAATAAGCCAAATATACGCAATTTGGATATAATCCAAAATATTTTATGGAAAAATTCCATATTTAGGAATATTTCCATAATTTTGGAGTAATTACAATTTGAACTATGTCTTTCGAAAGAATAAAAGAAAAATTAAATATTTTGGCCGATGCGGCAAAGTACGATGTCTCGTGCTCTAGTAGTGGAAGTACTAGGGGGAATAAAAATAAAGGTCTCGGTGATAGTACGGGTATGGGTATTTGTCATACCTATACGGAAGATGGGCGTTGTGTGTCGCTCTTGAAGATATTGCTCACTAATCATTGCATTTTTGATTGTGCCTATTGTGTGACCAGAAAAAGCAATGATATAAAAAGAGCCGCTTTTAAAATTCAAGAAGCCGTAGATCTTACTATTAATTTTTACCGCCGTAATTATATAGAGGGACTTTTTTTGAGCTCAGGAATTTTTAAAAGTCCTGATTATACCATGGAGCGTTTGGTGGCCGTGGCTAAGAAATTAAGATTAGAAGAGAATTTTAACGGTTATATTCATCTTAAATCTATTCCTGGAGCAAGTGATGAATTAATGTATGAAGCTGGCTTATATGCAGACCGATTATCAGTGAATATAGAGGTGCCAACCATTTCTGGTTTAAAATTATTAGCTCCAGATAAAAAGCACGAAGACTTTACGAAGCCCATGTTAAAAGTCAAGAACGAAATTCTGATTTACAAAGCGGAAAAAAAGATTACTAAAAGCACGCCAATATATGCTCCTGCGGGCCAAAGTACACAAATGATTATAGGTGCCACAGGAGAATCAGACAAAGATATTATGTACTCGGCAACACATTATTACAAAAACTACAACATGAAACGGGTGTATTATTCAGGCTATGTACCCGTCGCAGATGATAGTAGGCTCCCGGCTATAGGTTCACAAGTACCTATGCTGCGCGAAAATAGATTGTATCAGACAGATTGGTTGCTTCGTTTTTATGGCTTTGGTGTTAAAGAAATTTTGAATGATACGCATCCAAATTTAGATATAGATGTGGATCCTAAATTAAGTTGGGCTTTGCGTAATTTGTCACAGTTTCCTATAGATGTAAATACTGCAGAACCTAGAATGCTAGCAAGAATTCCCGGTTTAGGAATGAATTCTGTATATAAAATTATTAATGCTAGAAAATATAGAAAACTAACATTTGACCATCTTAAGAAAATTGGAGTAGCCTTAAACCGGGCTAAATATTTTATGGTATGTAGTGGTAATGATTGTGCTCATAAGGATTTGCAAGCCATTCAAATAAAAGGATTAATTCTTCAAAATTCTCAGGGAAAGTTCAGGAATAATTATAGCTCACAATTATCCTTATTCAATTAGTTCAAAATGAGCGCAACCAAACCAACCATAGCAAACCTCGGAAGTATGAAACAATCATGGTCTTCTCTAGAAAAAAGACGAAATACAATTCTAAATATTGGATATGGCATGATTGCATTTAAAAGCAGCCTAAAAAGGGCTCTTAGAAAGAAGTTTAATAGCTTGTTTTTTCGGAGAAATGCACCAGAAAATAGCATCGATGATGCAGTGATAAAAGAAAGGGATAGTCCCGTTTAGTAGGTTCCAAGTCAGAATATAAAATAAATTATATAGTATGAACGAAGCAAAAATTTTAGTTTACGATGGAAGTTTTAACGGATACTTAACAGCTGTTTTTCAAGCTTTTGAGCAGAAGTTAACTATTGCAGATATTCAGAAAGAGGAAAGCGCACAAAGTGGTTTATTTTCTGATGCAGAATTAGTTTATACGGATGTTTTAAAATCAAAGCGGGTTTGGAATGGCATTCAGAAAAAGAATAATACAGCCATTAAGAATATATACTTTGCTTTTCTTAGTGAAACAAAAGGAATAGAGCTACTACTCTATCGGTATATTCAAAAATTGTTTTCAGAAACAGAACTCTTGCATCTTAATTTTTCTGATGATATTGTTTTAAAAATAAGTCAACTTGCTAAATCTGTAGGAAGAGAAAAACATCGCATGGAAGCATTCGTCCGATTTCAATTAACAAAAGATGCTATCTATTTTTCTAATATAGAGCCAGATTTTGATGTGCTACCCTTAATTTCTAAACATTTTAAAAGCAGGTACGCAGACCAGCAATGGATTATTTATGATGTAAAACGCAAATACGGCATCTATTATAATTTAGACACCGTTGAGTTCATTACCTTAGATATGGCAGAAATTCATAACAATAAAACGAAAAAAAGTAGTGTTTTTACAGACGAAGAATATGAGTTTCAGGATTTATGGAACAACTATTTTAAAAGTACGAATATTGCTTCAAGAGTTAATTTAAAGTTGCATACACAGCATGTGCCAAAGCGCTACTGGAAATATTTGAGTGAGAAAAAAGCAGTGTCCTAGCAAATTACATTATCGTTTAATACGAACAGATGTATGCTTTTAGTTATTTAGATTTATCGCCCACAAAATGGTCATTTTGATTTTTAAACAGTACATTAAATGTGGTTAAGCTTCCATATATTCTAGTAATGTATTGTTGTAGATCAATTTTTTCTTGATCATCGAGATTCTTGCTTGCATTTATTTTTTGTTCCATTACCCTAATACGGTCACGAACCATGACTATTTTATGAAAAAAGGTGTCAATAGGTACAATTTTATCACTCAAATTAGAATCACCCGGTTGCATCACAATCGTTCCGCCACGCCATTTATCAGCAATAGGGGTAACAGAGCTAGCATCACTCCATTTTCTTAAAATTGAAATCAGAGATTGTTCCACTTCAGAAAAACTAATGGTATCCACATCATCTTCTAAAGCTTCAATTACCTCAAAATCAGCAGTTATGTCTATTGTTTCTAGTCCGTTTTCCATGAAAGTAACCCAGTAATGTTTTGAAGTTACATTGGTAACAGCTCCAAGTCCATATTCCGCATGTTTTATTCTTGAACCGATTCCTAATATTTGCATAATTCTTAAAATTGAAAGTTTGAAATGCTAATTTATGTTAAGCTTTTCAAATCACAAAAAACTAAATATAGCCAGTTATAAAATTAACTATCAAAATTGTATTTTTGTAGTTGCAGAAAAAGAAAATGATAAATTACGAAGAGAATATAGAGGTGAAAGGCGCACGCGTTCATAACCTTAAAAATATAGACATTACAATCCCTCGAGAAAAGTTAGTGGTCATCACAGGACTTTCAGGAAGTGGTAAATCATCCTTAGCATTTGACACTATTTATGCAGAAGGGCAAAGAAGGTATATAGAAACCTTTTCGGCCTATGCAAGACAGTTTCTTGGAGGCTTAGAGCGCCCAGATGTGGATAAGATAGATGGTTTATCTCCGGTAATTGCCATTGAGCAAAAAACTACTTCTAAATCACCGCGATCTACCGTAGGTACTATTACCGAAATTTATGATTTTTTACGATTATTATATGCTCGTGCAGGAGATGCATACAGTTATAATACTGGAGAGAGAATGGTGAGTTATAGTGACGATCAAATTCGGAGTTTAATAAAAAAAGATTATGACCAGAAGAAAATTAATATTCTGGCGCCTGTTATCAAATCTAGAAAAGGGCATTACCGAGAATTATTTGAACAAATAGCAAAACAAGGCTTTGTTAAAGTTCGCGTAGATGGCGTAGTCGTAGATATTACCAAAGGGATGAAAGTGGACCGTTACAAGGTGCACGACATTGAAATAGTAATAGACCGATTAAAAGTTATTGATACAGAAGATTTTGATAAACGATTATCAGAAACGATAAACACGGCTATGTATAGCGGTGAGAATGTACTAATGGTTTTAGAAGAAGGACAGAAAATTGCGCGTTATTTCAGTAGAGATTTAATGTGTCCCACTACAGGTATTTCTTATCCTAATCCAGAGCCTAATACATTTTCATTCAATTCTCCAAAAGGGATGTGTTCTCATTGCAGTGGCTTAGGACATGTCTATCAGGTAAATGAAAAGAAGATTTTTCCAAATAAAAAACTAACGATTAAAGCAGGTGGTATTGCTCCTCTTGGAGAGTATAAAAGTTCTTGGGCTTTTAAACAAATAGATACTATTGGCCAACGTTATAAATTTGATATCAACACTCCTATTGAAAAAATTTCTGAAGAAGCTATCCATGTACTGTTAAACGGTACGGTCGAGAGTTTTGATTTAGATTCTAAAACACTGGGTGTTAAGCGTACTTATAAAATTGATTACGAAGGGATATCTAATTTCATTACCAATCAATTTAATGAAGCAGATTCTACCTCTATTAAACGTTGGGCAAAAGAGTATATGGACAAGATTACCTGCCCTACTTGTGATGGTTCTCGTTTACGTAAAGAGTCTTTAAATTTTAAAGTTGATGAAAAGAATATTGCAGAATTAGCGCATTTAGATATTTCTGAATTAGCAGAATTCTTTAAAAAGCTGCCTAAGAAAATTGGAGGTAATCAACTCAAAATTGCAGAAGAAATTATTAAAGAGATCAGCACTCGAGTTCAATTTTTATTGGATGTTGGTTTAGATTATTTATCTCTTAATAGAAGCTCTAAATCGCTCTCTGGTGGTGAAGCACAGCGTATACGTTTAGCCACACAGATAGGCTCTCAATTAGTGGGTGTATTGTATATTTTAGATGAGCCTAGTATCGGATTACATCAACGTGACAATGAGCGTTTGATAAAATCATTAGAAGCCCTGAGGGATTTAGGTAATTCTGTGATTGTGGTTGAGCATGATAAAGATATGATTGAGCGTGCAGATCATGTCATAGATATTGGTCCCAAAGCGGGAAAATATGGTGGAGAAATTATATCAGAAGGGAAACCGGAAGATCTTAAAAATTTCAATACGCTGACGGCAGATTATATTTCCGGTAAAAAACAAATTGAAGTACCTAAGCAACGCAGAAAAGGAAATGGCAAAAAAATCACCCTATCTGGTTGTACTGGAAATAATCTAAAAAATGTAACTGCAAGTTTTCCTTTAGGAAAATTAATTGGTGTTACAGGTGTTTCGGGAAGTGGAAAATCTACTTTAATAAATGAAACACTCTACCCTATCATGAATGCCTATTACTTCAATGGGGTAAAAAAACCAATGCCATATAAGAAAATAACGGGATTAGAGCACATTGATAAGGTTATTGATATTAATCAATCTCCCATTGGAAGAACTCCACGCTCAAATCCTGCGACATACACAGGCGTTTTTAGCGAAATTCGTTCTCTTTTCACCAAAACTCCAGAAGCGGCTATTCGCGGATACAAACCAGGAAGATTTAGTTTTAATGTAAAAGGTGGCCGTTGTGAAACCTGTCAAGGTGGTGGTTTGCGTGTTATTGAAATGAATTTCCTGCCAGACGTCTACGTAGAATGCGAAACATGTAATGGAAAACGTTTTAATAGAGAAACTTTAGAGATTAGGTATAAAGGTAAGTCTATAGCAGATGTTTTGGAAATGACCATCAATGAAGCAGTAGATTTCTTCGAATTGATTCCTAAAATACACAGAAAACTTAAAACTATTAAAGAAGTAGGCTTAGGCTATATTTCTTTAGGACAGCAGTCTACAACACTTTCTGGTGGAGAAGCGCAACGGATTAAATTAGCAACAGAGCTGTCCAAAAGAGATACTGGCAATACTTTTTATATATTAGACGAACCAACAACAGGCTTGCATTTTGAAGATATTAGAGTCTTAATGGAAGTTTTGGAGCGTTTAGTAGATAAAGGAAATACTATCCTGGTCATAGAACATAACATGGATGTTATAAAAATGGCAGATTACATTATAGATATAGGCTATGAAGGTGGTAAAGGTGGCGGTAAGCTCGTTGCAAAAGGAACACCTGAAGAGGTATGCAAAGATAAAAAGAGTTATACGGCAAAGTTTCTCAGAAAAGAATTAGGTTTGTGAATAGTGGAATAAGCAGTAAAAAGATTAAAATATAAGCATAGTAATAAAGATTATAAAGATAGAATGAGAAAAGAACAACATCATAAGGGTTGGAATGAGATAAAGACAAATGATTCTTGGGCCTTATTTAAAATAATGGGTGAATTCGTAAACGGATTTGAAAAAATGAGTCAAATCGGGCCCTGTGTTTCCATATTTGGGTCAGCAAGAACTAAAGAAGAAGATAAATATTACCAATTAGCTATTGAAGTCGCTAAAAGTATTGCAGAAGCTGGTTATGGTGTTATTACTGGAGGAGGCCCAGGTATTATGGAAGCTGGTAATCGTGGAGCTAATTTAGCCGGAGGAACTTCTGTAGGTTTAAATATTGATTTACCATTTGAGCAGCATGACAATCCTTATATCGATAGCGATAAAAGTTTAGACTTTGATTACTTCTTTGTTCGTAAAGTCATGTTTGTTAAGTACAGTCAGGGTTTTGTGGTAATGCCAGGAGGCTTTGGTACATTGGATGAACTTTTTGAAGCAATAACACTAATTCAAACCAATAAAATTGAGAAATTCCCAATTATATTAGTAGGAACGGAATTTTGGAGTGGCCTAATGGATTGGATTAGAAATACCATGCTTACCATGGCTACCATTAGTGAGAAAGACTTAGATTTAATTAAAATTGTAGATACAAAAGAAGAAGTAGTAGATATTATAGATTCTTTCTACAAAGGACATTTACACAGTCCAAACTTTTAATTAAGTATATGCGGATAAGGAAATTTAATTTCTTAATTGCGGTGTTGAATTTTACTGTATGCCTTTTGGCATGCAGTAAAGTTTCATGTCAACATTACAATAAAGTTACTGCAAAACTGAATGATCAGGATAAAACGCTGAACATCATACAAGAGTTTAAATTTCATAATAGTTCCAAAGATACTTTAGAGGTTCTGTATTTTAACGATTGGGCTAATGCCTATAGTAACAAGAAAACACCCCTAGCAAAACGATTCCAAGAAGAGTTTAAAAAGAATTTTCATTTAGCAAAAGATGAGGAACGGGGTTATACAAAAATCTATAGCATTATAGATGAGAAGTTTTCTGTAATTAATTGGGAACATACTCCAGAAAGCGATATTCTAAAGCTAGAATTAAACAAGCCTATCGGGCCTGACGAGTATGCTACGTTTTCAATGACCTATCAGGTGAAACTTCCGCAAAATAAATTCACCCTCTTTGGATACAATACCAAGGGCGAATATTACTTAAGAGATTGGTACTTAACACCAGCGGTGTATGACGGTTCATGGCATTTATACTCCAATAAAGATTTAGAAGATCTATACACGGGTATTACAAATACAGATGTAATGCTTACACTTCCAAATAATCTTTTTGTAATTTCTAATTTTGAAAAAGAAAACGAAATTAAAAAAGAAACCTATAAAGAGCTCAACTTAAGAGGAGACTATAGAAAAAGCTGTAGTTTAATTTTATCTCCTACCTCTTACTTTACCAAGCACATTACAGATTACGCTACAGTAGTTACTGATATTAATGTATCTAAATTTGATGAAATATCTAGAACTATAGCTATAGATAAAGTTTCTGAATACATTTATAAGCATTTAGGGAGCTATCCTCACACAGAATTAGTGGTAAGTACTATAGATTATAATAAAGATCCGTTATATGGATTAAATCAGCTACCTTCATTTGTACGCCCTTACGATAACCAGTTTCAGTTTGAATTAAAGTATCTAAAAACAGCATTGAATAACTTTTTCAACGAAACTTTATTTCTAGATCCAAGAAAAGAACGCTGGGTGATGGATGCGCTGATTAATTACATGATGATATCCTATGTAGAGGAGAACTATCCAGATCAAAAATTATTAGGGAAATTATCAACGATTTGGGGCTTCAAAAATTTTAACCTTGCAAAAATGAAATTTGAGGAGCAATATCCCCTACTCTATATGTATGCTGCAAGAAAAAATATAGATCAACCTTTAATAACACCCAATGATTCTTTAATAAAATACAACCATAAAATTGGGAACCGTTATAAGGCGGGTGCAGGGCTATCTTTTCTAGCTAATTACGTCGGCAAGGAAAAAGTAGATGAGAGTATTAAGGATTTTTATGCTAATTATAAATTAAGACCAGTATCCTCACAGGATTTTGAACGCATCTTAGCAAATAATGTAAACAAAGATATTTCTTGGTTCTTAGATGAGTATGTGACAACAAATGATCGCATTGATTTTAAAATTAAGAAAGTTGTAAAAGTGGGGGATTCTTTGGGGGTTACCTTAAAAAATAAGAGTGGTACCAATGTGCCTATTTCAATGTTTGGACTGCAAAAAGATTCTGTAGTTTCTAAATATTGGTTTACAGGAATAGACAGTACCAAAACATTTTATATCCCACAAAATGGGGAAGATAAATTAGTTCTTAATTACGACCAAAAAATACCAGAGTTTAATCAAAGAGATAACTGGAAATCTTTAGGCGGATTCTTATCTAGTAATAAAAAATTAAAATTTCAGTTTTTCAAGGATACAGAAGACCCTTTTTACAATCAAATCTTTTATGTGCCTACGATACGTTTTAACATTTATGATGGTATTACTCCGGCCATGCGTATTTACAATAAAACATTTTTAGAGCGCCCATTTCTGTTTGACATATCTCCGGCCTATGCTTTTAAAGAAAGATCACTGGTAGGTTCGGCAGGCTTTAAGTTTAGAAAGTATCATAATAAGACGGGATTTTATTTATCTAATTATAGCCTTAGTGGATCAACCTATCATTTTCAAGAGAATTCTAGGTATGTGTCAATAACACCAGCGGTAAGTTTTGGTTGGCGTCCAGATGATTTCAGATCTAATAAGAGAGATTTTTTAAACATTAGATACGTAAATATCTACAGATCATTAGATGAAAATGTTGAGGAACTTGAAACTACTCCTGACTACAGTGTTTTAAATGCACGATATGGTAGTTTTAAAAACGGAATAATTGATTATTATTCTTGGTTTGCAGATGCTCAATATGCCGGTAATTTTAGTAAAATAGCTTTTAATTTTGAGTACAGAAAACTCTTTGCGAATAACATGCAACTGAATACTCGTTTTTTTGCGGGTAAATTTATCTCTAATACAAGTGATACGGATTTTTACAGTTTTGCATTAGATCGTCCTACAGATTATTTATTTGATTATAATTATTTAGGGAGGTCAGAATCTTCCGGTTTATATAGCCAGCAGCTAGTTATTGCGGAAGGTGGATTTAAATCTAAATTAGCGAACCCTTTTGCTAATGATTTTTTAGCAACCACCAACACAAGTATTAGTGTATGGAGATGGATAGAGTTGTACGGTGATCTGGGATTGACTAAAAACAGGAATGAGAACGCTCGTTTTGTATATGATTCAGGTGTGCGCCTGAATTTGGTAACCGACTATTTTGAGCTCTATTTTCCGCTATATTCCAATAATGGATGGGAAGTGGCGCAACCAGATTATAGTCAGAAAATACGATTTATAGTAACCTTAAGTCCAAGAACACTTACGCGACTTATTACTAGAAAATGGTTCTAAATCTTTATTAAATTCTCATAATAGACGATTTTAATTACGAATTTGATAAATCAATTATTGAATATTTACTAAAATTTAAAAATTCTTTAGTATTTGTAACGATTTATAGATTGCAAAATTCAATCTGTTTTGATATTTTTGCGAAAATGAAATTCTAACGATGAAAGTAAATCTGCAAGACAATAACGACATTTCTTTTGAAGACTTTAAGGAGCAAATTCTTAATGATTATGAAATCGCTGTATTAAGCAGGGAGTGTAGTTTGTTAGGAAGACGAGAAGTACTTACGGGTAAAGCAAAATTCGGAATTTTTGGTGATGGTAAGGAATTACCACAACTAGCAATGGCACGGTCTTTTAAAAATGGTGACTTTAGAAGCGGCTATTACAGAGATCAGACATTTATGATGGCCTTGGGGCATTTAAATGCAAAGCAATTCTTTCATGGCTTATATGCCACTACAGATATTAAAAAAGAACCAATGTCTGCTGGTAGGCAGATGGGTGGGCACTTTGTGACACCTAGTTTAAATGAAGATGGGACTTGGAAAGATTTAACTGCTCAAACAAATAGTAGCGCAGATATTTCACCTACTGCAGGCCAAATGCCTAGACTTCTAGGTTTAGCACAAGCATCTAAAATATATAGAAACGTTGAAGGTATAGATACAACTAATTTCTCTAAGAACGGAAATGAAGTAGCATGGGGAACCATTGGAAATGCCAGTACAAGTGAGGGACATTTTTTTGAAACTATTAACGCTGCAGGAGTATTACAAGTTCCTATGGTTATTAGTGTTTGGGATGATAATTACGGAATATCCGTTCATGCAAGACATCAAACTACAAAAGAAGACATTTCTGAAATACTAAAAGGTTTTCAACGTACCGAAGAAGCCAAAGGGTATGAAATATTAATCGTAAATGGTTGGGATTATACGGCATTAATTCACGCCTATGAGAATGCTGCAGATATTGCAAGAGAAGAACATGTACCTGTTTTAATTCACGTTAAAGAACTTACACAACCACAAGGGCACTCAACTTCAGGTTCTCATGAAAGGTATAAAAGCGAAGAACGCTTAGAGTGGGAACGAGAAAATGATTGTAACAAACGTTTTAGAGAATGGATTCTTGAAATAGGTATCGCTACAGACGATGAGTTAAAAGTATTAGAAAAAGACATTCGTAAAAACGTTAGAACAGCAAAGAAAGAAGCTTGGAATGAGTTCTTGGACTCACATAGAGCCGCTAAAGAAGAATTACTTGCTTTATTGGATAAAGTTTCAGGAAGCAGTCCAAATAAAGTATTTATTACGCGAATTAAGAACGATTTAATTGCTATTGATGAGCCTATCAAAAAAGATATAGCATCAAAGGCAAGAAGAGCATTACGTTATTTAATAGGAGAAGATACCAACGCTAAAAATGAATTGATAGCATTTATAGATCGCTATTACAAAGAGGTACAACCAAAATTCAGTTCTCATTTATATAGTGAGCTACCAAACAATGCGCTAAGTATTAAAGAGGTAAAAGCAGTTTACGATTCAGAAGCTGAAAAAGTGGACGGAAGAATCATATTAAAGGAGAATTTTGATAAGCTCTTTACAAATAATCCTGAAGCGCTAATTTTTGGAGAAGATACTGGAGCTATAGGTGATGTAAATCAAGGTTTAGAAGGGCTACAGAAAAAATTTGGGGAATTAAGAATCGCAGATACCGGTATTCGCGAAGCAACCATAGTAGGCCAAGGAATTGGACTAGCAATGAGAGGGTTACGTCCTATCGCTGAAATTCAATATTTAGATTACTTATTATACGGACTTCAAACCTTAAGTGATGATTTGGCTACCCTACTCTACAGAACAGTTGGGAAACAAAAAGCGCCTTTAATTATAAGAACTCGTGGACATCGTTTGGAAGGAATATGGCACTCAGGTTCACAAATGGGAGGAATTATTAATCTTTTAAGAGGAATGTATATTCTAGTTCCTCGTAATATGGTGAAGGCTGCGGGTTTTTATAATACACTAATGAAAAGTGACGAACCGGCTATAGTTATAGAAAGTTTAAATGGATATCGCTTAAAAGAAGAGTTGCCAACTAATTTAGGGGAAATTTGTACTCCTATTGGTATCGTTGAAACCGTAAAAGAAGGTTCAGATCTTACGGTGGTTTCTTATGGTTCTACATTGCGAATAGTAATGCAAGTTGCTCAAGAGCTTAATGAAGTAGGTATTGATGTAGAAGTCATTGATGCGCAAACCTTGCTTCCTTTTGATGTGAATAAAGATGTTGTGGAGAGTGTAAAGAAAACTAATAGATTACTTGTCGTTGATGAAGACATGCCTGGAGGTTGTTCGGCTTATTTAATTCAAGAAATAGTTGAGAACCAAGAAGGCTATAAATATTTAGATAGTGCACCTCAAACATTAACAGCCAAGGCACATAGACCTGCTTATGCTACAGATGGTGATTATTTTTCTAAGCCAAATGCAGAAGATATTTTTGAGAAGATTTATGGTATTATGCATGAAGCAAACCCTGTGAAATTTTCTAAATTAAGATAACGTGTTTATAAATAAATAGAATTTTCTTACATATTTATTGATTTTATTTACAATTTTAAATAAATAGAAACAATAGAAGCACGTTTGGTCAAAAACTGAAGCTAATTTTTAATATAGTAATAAATTATTGTTACTTTTAATTAAAATTATCCCCAATATTACGATGCAAAAAAAACTATTTAATGAAATAGGACTGGCGTTACTTCGCATAGTTCCTTCTGTTATGATGATAACAATACATGGTATTCCAAAATTTCAAAATTTAATTGCTGGCAAAATGAAGTTTTCAGACCCTATTGGTATAGGTGAAGCTCCTTCATTATTTTTGGCTGTTATTGGAGAGTTAGTATGCCCTATATTGATAGTTTTAGGTTTTAAAACTAGATGGGCCGCATTACCTGCAGCAATAACTATGGGGGTAGCAGCTTTTATTAAACATGGATCGGATCCTTTAGCAACAAAAGAACTAGCGCTCCTTTATCTTACCTTCTTTTTGGTTATTATGTTCGTAGGTCCAGGAAAATATAGTTTCGATAGAAAATAATTACATAATTCTCACAAGAAGCTCCTTTAGAAGGTCTTCTTGTGATAAACTTGCTCCTACTCCTTTGCCCTTTACATCCAACTCACGCAGGTGCGCTATAATCATACTTACTTTTTTCATAGGGTAATTTTTTGCTGCAGTTTGGTATTCTCCAACAAAGTAAGGACTTATCCCTAAGGCACTAGCGACTGTTTTTGGATTGTGATCTTTCAGTCCATGATATTGTAGAAGTTGTGTAAAAAAACTATTGAGCAAGGTAACCGTTAAGACAAACGGATTGTCTTTAGGATTTTGTGCAAAATAATTTAATATACGTGTAGCTTTTAGTACGTTACGTTCTCCTAATGCTTTTTTTAGCTCAAAATTATTGTAGTCTTTACTAATTCCTATATTCTCTTCAATAGCTTGAGGCGTAATTTCTTGGCTTTTTGGAATTACTAATTTCAGTTTTTCCAACTCATTATTAATCTTGCTCAAATCTGTTCCTAGAAATTCTACAAGAAGAATAGCCGCTTTAGGAGTTATTCCGTATCCACTACCCGCTAGTACCTTTCGGATCCAATCAGAAACTTGATTCTCATATAATTTTTTACTTTCAAAAAGTACACCTGCTTTTTGCACCGCTTTATATACTTTCTTGCGTTTGTCTAGTTTGGCATATTTGTAACAAATCACCAAAACCGTAGTAGGTTGTGGATTGTCAGCATAGGCAGCTAAATTATCTATGGTTCTAGATAAATGTTGTGCTTCTTTTACAATAATTACTTGATGCTCCGCCATCATGGGATAGCGTTTGGCATTGCTTATAATATCATCTATAGTAACATCTTTTCCATACAACGTCATTTGATTAAAACCTCGTTCTTCTTCAGCAAGAATATTGTTCTCAATATATTCGGAAAGCTTATCAATGTAATATGCCTCTTCCCCCATCAGAAAATAAATGGGCTTTATCTTCCGTGATTTTATATCGCTAACAATCTTTTTTACTTCATCCATTCAGAAAAAATCATCAAATTTGTGTCATGCAAGTATTGAATTTTCCTGCTTATGACTTTCGATTCAAAAATAGCGAAAATAAAGTCTATATTTTTGATGTTGTCCGTAAAAAATTTGTGGTTCTACAGCCAGAAGAATGGGTGAGACAACATATTGTACATTACCTAATTACAGAAAAAAAGTATCCTTTAAGTCTTGTAAATGTTGAAAAGCAATTAAAAGTTAACGGCTTGGTGAAACGATATGATGTGGTTATTTTTAATTCTGATGGAACTATAAAAGTACTTGTAGAATGCAAAGCTCCAGAAATCAACATCACTCAAACTGTTTTTGATCAAATTGCCAGGTATAACATGCAGCTTCAAGCAGAATATTTAATGGTAACAAATGGCTTGTCCCATTTTTACTGCGAAATGGATTTTCAGAAAGAAAAGTATGCTTTTTTGCGTGATATTCCTGAATTTAGCCGTTAATTTGTGAACTTCAAAAATAATCGTAACACTATCGTACTTTGTTGTACTAGCTGTTCTTAATTGAAAAAATATCCAGCAAATTAGTTTGGTACTTAGTTAATGTCGAAAATTGCAGTTGTTATACTTAATTGGAACGGAGAAGAATTATTAGAAAAATTTCTACCTTCCGTTCAAAATTTCTCCAAAGGCGCCGCAATTTATGTGGCTGATAATGCTTCAACAGACAATTCAATTGCATTTATTAGAAAAAACTATCCTGAAGTAAAAATCATTGAGAATGATAGCAATGGAGGTTATGCAAAGGGTTATAATGATGCTTTACAACATGTAGAGGCGGATATCTTTTGTTTACTGAATTCTGATGTCGAAGTTACTGAGAATTGGTTAACACCCATTTTAAACCATTTTGACGAACATCCGGAAGTTGCCATTATCCAACCTAAAATCTTAGATTATAAACGCAAAGAATATTTTGAGTATGCTGGTGCTGCTGGAGGTTTTATAGATCAGCTAGGGTATCCTTTTTGTAGAGGTCGAATTTTTCAAGCGCTGGAAAAAGACAAAGGTCAGTATGATGATGTCAAAGAAATTTTTTGGGCAACAGGCGCTTGTTTATTTATTAAGAGTGCCGTTTTTAAGGAATTAAAAGGATTTGATGAAGATTATTTTGCACACCAAGAGGAAGTAGATTTATGTTGGCGGGCACATAATCATGGATATAAAATTTTTTATGTAGGTACTTCTAAGATATATCATTTAGGAGGTTCTACCTTGAGTAACATGAATCCGAAGAAAACATTTTTAAACTTTAGAAATTCCTTGTACTCTATCACTAAAAATTTACCGCGTAAAAAAGCATTTCCTATTATATTTTTCCGATTGCTTTTAGATGGTGTTGCTGGGATACGGTTTATTTTTCAAGGAAAATTCAGTCATTGTTTCGCTATATTGAAAGCGCATTTAAGCTTTTATGTGAACTTTTCGAAAATTTTTAAAAAGCGAGAGAAAACGAAATATATGCCTAATTATTATACAGTGAAGTCCATTGTATGGTCTCACTTCGTATATCATAACAGAAAGTTTAAGAATTTAGTAAAACATTAACGAAAGCGAAATGTTAACGTATCGCTTTTTGTATAATTTTGCTATGAATTAACAAATTAATTTAAGCATTAATAATTATGAACAAAATCATTTTAGGCTGTTTAGGGGTTACTTTATTATTATCCTCTTGTGTGTCACAAAAAAAATATGCCGACTTAGAGGCAAAAAGTAAAGAAACTCAAGATTTATTAAACTCTGCAACTGTAAAATTAAACACTTGTTTAGAAGAAAAAGCATCTGCTTCTTCAAGATTAAAAACTTTAGAGGATCAAAATGCATTCTTAAAAAGTAACAATCAGGATTTAATAAACAACATGGGTAATTTAACTACCTTATCATCTAAAGGTGCTCAAAACCTTGAGAAGTCTTTAGAGAGTTTGCAAGAAAAAGATTTAACCATCAGAAAATTAAACGACGCTATTACTCGTAGAGATTCTGTAAACTTATCTTTAGTACAAAGTTTAAAAGGTGTACTTGGTAATTTAGATGATCAAGACATTGAAATTAGCGTTGAAAAAGGTGTTGTTTTCGTATCTATTTCTGATAAATTGTTATTTAGCAGCGGTAGTTATAATGTAACTAATAGAGCTAAAGAAGTTTTAGGTAAAGTTGCTAAGGTGGTTAACAATAAACCAGATTTCGAATTTTTAGTTGAAGGTCATACTGATGATGTTCCTTACAGAAAAGGTATTTTATTAGACAACTGGGATTTAAGTGCTAAACGTGCAACTGCTGTTGTTCGTATCTTACAAAACGATTACAATGTTGATCCTAAGCGTATGACTGCTGCAGCAAGATCTTCTTATGTTCCTTTATCTACAACAGATAAAGCTAAAAATAGAAGAACTCGTATTGTTGTTCTTCCAAAAATCGATCAGTTCTATGAAATGATTGAAGAAGGAATGAAAGATCCAGCTATCAATAACTAAGAAATTGATATCATATTATACAAAAGGCGACCAATTGGTCGCCTTTTTTTATGCTCAAAATCTAAATAGTTTCGTTTAGAAAATATCAATAGATCCTTTACCATCTCTAATAACCACGGGTTCACCTTCAGACAAATCAATTACAGTAGAAGCGGTATTGTCACCATAGCCCCCATCAATAACTAAATCAACAAGGTTTTGCCATTTTTCAAAAATTAATTCAGGATCTGTAGTGTATTCTAAAAGCTCATCTTCATCCCGTATAGATGTAGATACAATTGGATTACCTAGGGCTTCTACAATGGCTTTAGCGATGCTATTGTCCGGTACACGAATACCTACAGTCTTTTTCTTTTTAAATTCTTTAGGAAGATTGTTATTGCCAGGTAGTATAAAAGTATAGGGTCCTGGTAAAGCTCGCTTTAATATTTTAAAAGTGGGTGTGTCTATTTGACGAACATAATCTGATAAATTACTTAGGTCGGCACAGATGAAAGACCAGTTCGCTTTTTCTAGCTTAATTCCTTTAATTCTGGCTATTTTTTCTAACGCTTTTGTATTGGTAATATCACAGCCCAAACCATATACCGTATCGGTAGGGTAAATTACAAGTCCCCCCTTTTTTAGTACCTGAATAACCTTTTTTATTTCTTTGGTATTTGGGTTTTCAGGGTATATTTTAATAAATTCAGCCATAATTTAAAGTTGTATATTAAAGGTACTATTTTTTATTCAGGTACTATTAATTCAACTGGTTGTAATACTAATGCTATTGAAAATAAAAAATCCATTAGCAATTACTAATGGATTTTTAAACTCTTATATAAGAGCTTGTCTTAAGAATATGTAATGCTGTGCCCTACGGTTGCGGTGTATGATGATGATAGTATAGTATCTACATAAATCCATTCAGAGGTTACTGATGTTTGATTAAATGTAGTCATCATATACCCTCTTCTTGAGGCATCAAAATAGTTTAACCCATCTATTAATGTTGTTAATGCTTGCTCAAAGCCACTGATAAATGCAGCATCTGTAGTACCCAAGTACGTTTCAAAACCTGGAGAACTAACACTAGAAGTGGCTAACTCTACGCCTACTTCCGTTCCATTTTTATCAAACAGTGTATTGTTCCATGCGTTATGGGTGTCACCAGCGAAGGTTATTATTTTTTTTCCATTTAAAGCTTGGTAAATCTCCTCTCTATCTCCTGGGTAACCATCCCAAGCATCTAAGTTGTATGGAATTGTGTTAAGAACTTTAGCCTTTTCCTCTGCAGTTAATGTAGGGTCGTCATTTTGCATTCTCGTTTTTATAGTAACTAATTCCGTTAATATTTCTCCAAAATTAGCTGCACCGAAAGCAGTTAGCATAGCAATAGGAATATACATTTGTCCCATTAAGACTTGTTGCCCAAGTACCTGCCATTTGCTGCTACTACCTGCTAACTCACTTAATAGCCATTCTTTTTGTGTAGATCCTAAAATTGTTCGTGTTGTAGCATTTAAATCGCTTTCTAAGGCTTCTGTATTTAAGCCTGTTACCGTAAAGTAGTCAGATATATTTAACTGCTTGTCCCTTCCAATAAGTCGTGTATCTAGCATCATCATATGCACTAGATTGCCAATATTTATACTTCTATAAATAAGGCTATTATTCTCTTTATTTATTCGAGAAAAAGGTAAAAATTCGCTGTAAGATTGTAAGGCATTTTGCTTTCTTAATTCAAAACTTCCTTCTGTGGTGTCATCATGGTTTTCTGCACCATCTTTATAAGTGTCATTAGCAATTTCATGATCATCCCAAATGCATATAAAAGGTTTTTTTTGATGAGCTAATTGCAAATCTATATCGGATCTATATTGTTTGTAACGTGTTCTATAATCCTCTAAAGTGATGATTTCTCCTGCGGGTTCATGTTGCCGATTTAAAAAAGCATTCTCGGCCGTAGATCCGTAACCTCCGGCTTCATACTCATAAAAATAATCGCCCAAGTGTATAATAATATCTGCATCTGATTTTGCCATGGCATTATACGAAGTGAATAATCCCGCTTGATAGTTAGAACAAGAACAAACAGCAAGTTTAATGGATGTTGCGTCTTCAGGAAGTGTTATGGTTTCTCCTACTACAGATATTGCGGAATCTGTGGTGTTGGCAAATCTATAATATAGTTTCAGATGCTCTTCTAACTCTGTTACTTCAATAGCTAAGGTGTTATCTCTTGATGCTTCTGTAGTAATTTTACCGCTTCTTAAAATAGATGAAAAAGAGGCATCTGTAGCTAATTCCCAAACTATTTCGGCATTTGCAGTCGCATAGCGCGTCCATAAAATAACAGACGAACT
The DNA here is from genome assembly GCF_019278565.1 of Cellulophaga sp. HaHa_2_95. The sequence continues at coordinate 2,705,411 of NZ_CP058988.1, forward strand.
ACTTGGATCAAAACTTGCAATACCTTCATTGAAGTTTTTGATAGTTAGTTGGTTAGTATCCAACTCAGAAACCATTAGGTCATCGTCTTTTTTACAGCTAATAAAATTGGGAGCTAAGATGATGCCTCCAGAGGCTAATAATGCTTTTTGAATAAAATTTCTTCTCGTAGTGTTCTTGGTTGCCATAAATAGTAAATTTTCATCCAAAAATGATACTATTATCTGACGCCACGGTTAGCAAAACTTTATGGAATTGTTATCTAAAAATTTTAAAAAAGTTACATGGTGAAAAACTAAGAGGTTATTGTTCATAAAGCTCTAAAGGCAAATTATCCGGGTCTGCAAAAAAGGTGAATTTCTTTCCAGTATACGGGTCTATTTTTATCGCTTCAACTTCTACCCCCTTCTCTTTAAGTTCTGTTGCTGTGCGTTCTATATCTGCTACTTCAAAGACTAGATGACGCAGCCCGCATGCCTCTGGATAAGAAGGTCTCTCAGGAACATTGGGAAATGAAAATAATTCAATACAATAATGTTCGCTTATGGCGAGGTCTAACTTATAGGAATCTCATTCTTCACGGTACACTTCTTGCAGTATTTCTAATCCTAAAATTTGCGTATAAAAAGCTTTAGATCTGCTGTAATCTGAACAAATTATAGCTACATGGTGAAGCGCTTTAAATGTCATTAGGCTATTAGTGTTGATTTCACTAAGACGGATTCAGAAGCTAGTTTATCCTCAAATAAAACGGCTAACTCTTTAATATAAGGCATGGTGTTGTGCCTATCTAGAGCTTCTTGACTCTCCCAAACTTCGTAAAACACAAAAGTGTTAGTATCTTCAATACCTTGGTGTAAAGTGTATTGAATACAACCTTTCTCTTGTAACGTTTGTACAACTAAATTTTGTAAAATAGCTTTTACTTCCTGTTGCGCTTCTTCTTTACTCTGAATATGGACACTCAAATATATTTTCATAATAGTAATGTATAATATTAACCTAGTACTTCTAATTTAGCAAAGCGCAACAGTAATTTTTTAATGCCAGCAGTATCAAACTGAATCTCTGCCTTACGGTCATTACCAATCCCATCTATTTTTACAACAGTACCCCGACCAAAACGGGTATGATTAATTAAACTTCCTTCTGCTAAATTGGGATCTACAGTATTCGTATTTCCAATGGGTTGCGCCAATTCTGGCTTTAATTTTCTAAGCTTTCTAAGCTGATTTTCGTTTGGTTTTGCTGTGCTAGGCGGGATACCGCTTTTAGGTTTTATTTGACGAAGTTTACTTTTATCAACTTCACCAAAAATATCCGTATCAATGGTAGATTTATAGCGGTATGCTGGTTTTTCTATCGGCGTTAAGTTTTCAATAAATTTCTCATCAATTTCCTCTAAAAACCGACTAGGTTCAGCATCAATTAATTTACCCCAACGGTATCTATTTTGTGTATATGTTAAATAGGCTTGTTTTTCAGCTCTAGTCAATGCTACATAAAACAACCTACGCTCTTCCTCTAATTCACTACGGGTACTCATACTCATGCCTGACGGGAATAGATCTTCTTCCATCCCTACAATATACACATGTGGAAACTCTAATCCTTTTGCTAAGTGAATAGTCATTAGAGCTACTCTGTCATCATCACCAGTGTCATTATCTAAATCTGTAGCTAAGGCAACGTCTTCTAAGAATTCACTGATATTACCTGTAGCATCGGCAATTTCTCGCTGTCCTTCAACAAAATCCTTGATACCGTTTAAAAGCTCCTCAATATTGTCCATTTTGGCAATACCTTCTGGAGTACCATCTTTTTTAAATTCTAAAAGTAACCCAGATTTTTTAGCAACATGCTCAGAAATCGCGAAAGCATCCGTAGTTTCATTCATGATTTGAAAACTCTTAATCATGTTGGTAAAATCTACTAGTTTTCTTTTAGTACCGGCATTAATTTTTAAATTTATTCGATCTAGATTCTGAATAACTTCAAAGATCGATCTACCATAATGGTTCGCTGCTACCGTAAGTTTATCTAAAGTACTCATCCCTATCCCTCTTGCAGGAAAATTAATGACACGCTTTAAAGCTTCCTCATCTTTAGGATTAATTACAAGACGTAAATAGGATAATACATCTTTTATCTCTTTTCTTTGGTAGAAAGACAAACCACCATAGATGCGGTATGGAATATCACGTTTACGCAAAGCGTCTTCTATTGCTCTTGATTGTGAGTTGGTGCGATAAAGTACAGCAAAACTACCATTTGACATTTGGTGTTGCATGCGGTTTTCAAAAATTGAACCAGCAACAAACCTACCTTCTTCTGCATCCGTAGGACTTCTATGTACTTTTATAGCAGGACCATCATCATTATCTGTCCACACTACTTTCTCTAATTGATTTGTATTTTTTGCAATAATAGAATTCGCGGCATTTACAATATTTCGGGTAGAACGGTAATTCTGTTCTAGGCGATACATAATTACATTATCATAATCTTTTTGAAAGTTTAGAATATTGCTAATGTTTGCACCACGGAAAGAATAGATACTTTGCGCATCATCCCCTACCACACAAATATTTTGAAATTTGTCTGATAATGCTTTAATAATTAAATATTGCGAGTGGTTGGTATCTTGGTACTCATCTACTAATATATACCTAAATCTATCTTGATACTTTGCTAAAACTTCAGGAAATTTATTTAATAACTCATTGGTTCTTAGTAATAAATCATCAAAATCCATCGCTCCCGCCTTAAAACAACGATCTACATAATTTTGATAAATATCTCCCATTCTTGGCCGTTTAGCCATGGCATCTGCCTCTTGCATCTCGGCATCATTAAAATAAGCTCTTACCGTAATAAGGCTATTTTTATAGGATGATATTCTATTTTGGACTTGCTTGTATTTATAAACATCTTTATCAAGTCCCATTTCTTTGATAATAGAAGCTATTAAGCGCTGAGAATCTTGCGTGTCATAAATGGTGAAGTTGCTGGGATACCCCAATTTGTCACCATCATACCGTAATAGTCTAGCAAAAACCGAATGGAATGTTCCCATCATCAGGTTTTTTGCTTCCGTATTCCCTACAATAGCAGCAATCCTGGCTTTCATCTCACGGGCGGCCTTATTTGTAAATGTAAGTGCAAGAATATTAAAGGAATCAATTCCTAGACTCATTAAATAGGCTATCCTGTAGGTTAATACCCGTGTTTTTCCAGACCCCGCTCCCGCAATAACAATTAACGGTCCGTCTTTATGTAAAACTGGTGCTCGTTGAGCATCATTCAATTGATTTATATAGTTTTCCAACAGCTTTTTCTTTGATTTTTTGGAACTGTGAATTTAACCATAATTGCTAGCATACTAAAATGATGCTTCTAATAATTATAAACAAAAAACTTAAACGCTAAAATCATTTTGAATATATTTGAAGATAATGGGATAATATCCTCTGAATATGCAACACTTTATTTAAATCACCATGAAATCTATACGAAATTCTCTAATTCTATCTATTATTCTAGTAAACTTAAGTTTTGGACAAGAAAAAGCTACCGGGCCAGTTATTAAAGAATTCGGAGCAGTCTATAGCGTAGAAAACCCAGATTTTAAGGTAGATTTAGAGGGTGAGTACAAAGCGGTTTTTGACGTAGCTAATAGTCCTAAAGAACATTCAAAAATTAACCCTTACCTTGAAACTGGTGCCCGCTTTTTAAATATGCATGCACAAGCTGGTGTCCCTGAAAAACAATTAAAAGCCGCATTAGTTATTCACGGTTCTGCTACAAAAGATATCTTGACAGACCTAGCTTATGAAGAACGTTATGGTACTAAAAATCCCAATTTGGCATTAATCAAGGCTTTACTTGCGGCAGATGTTCAACTAATTTTATGCGGACAGTCTGCAAATTCAAGAGAGATAAAAAAGATTGAAATGATCAAAGGAGTTCAACTTTCTTTGTCAGCTATGACCGCTCTTGTTTTATTGCAGAATGAAAATTATAGACTAATTAAATTTTAATATATGAATAAACTTGTACTCAAAGGTTTTCTGCTTTTTGGGTTTTGCGCATTTGCTCAAAACGCAGTTTCAGAAAAAGATTTTAAATCAGTAGAACAGAAAGTAATAGATTGGCGAAGAGACTTTCATCAGTACCCGGAGCTTTCTAATAGGGAATTTAAAACCGCAGAAAAAATAGCTAAACATTTGAAGTCTTTAGGAATAGAAGTTCAAACTGGAGTTGCTAAAACCGGAGTTGTTGGCGTATTAAAAGGGAATACTCCTGGAAAAGTAGTTGCGTTACGAGCGGATATTGATGCTTTACCAGTAACGGAACGGAATGATTTATCTTTTAAATCGGAAGTTGTAGGAGAGTTTCAAGGAGAAGAAGTTGGAGTGATGCATGCTTGTGGTCATGATACGCATATCGCGATACTCATGGGTGTTGCAGAAATTTTATCAAAAAATAAAGATAAGATTAAAGGTACCGTAAAATTTATTTTTCAGCCTGCAGAGGAAGGTCCGCCACCAGGAGAAGAAGGTGGTGCAGCATTAATGATAAAAGAAGGAGCCTTAAAAAATCCGGATGTAGATGCTATTTTTGGATTACATATTAACAGTGGGACTCCCGTAGGAACTATTGGATACAAACCCGGAGGTACAATGGCTGCCGTAGAACGGTTTGTGGTTAATGTAAAAGGAAAACAAACACACGGTTCTCAGCCTTGGGGCGGTGTAGATCCCATTTATATCGCTGCAAAAATTATAGATGGGTATCAGTCTATAATTAGTAGAGAATCTAATTTGCTTGTAGAACCGGCAGTAATTACTGTTGGCAAAATTGCGGCTGGAGTTCGTTTTAATATTATTCCTGAAAGTGCAGAAATGGTAGGAACCGTACGTACGTTAGACCCAGATATGAAAGCATTAATTATTAGACGTATGACTGAGATGACCGAAGGATTAGCAAAAACATATGGAGGGTCTGCTACCATAGAGTTTCAAAATAATACAGCAATCACCTATAATGATGAAAAATTAACAGAAGCGATGTTACCTACCTTACAAAAAACTGCAGGGATAGAAAATGTAGTGTTAATTAAAGCAACAACCGGAGGAGAAGATTTTAGCTTTTTCCAAGAAAAAGTACCAGGATTTTATTTCTTTTTAGGAGGAATGACTCCAGGGAATACCGAGGCTTTTCCGCATCACACGCCAGATTTTAAAATAGATGATAGTGGTATGCTTTTAGGTGTAAAAACCTTAACAGCAATGAGTTTAGATTATTTGAATAATAAATAAAAAAGATTATTAGTTATTTCGAGTTCAATTTTAATAAAAATTAATTTTGAACTCGTTTTTTTTTATAGGTTTGTTGTAGTTTAAATTTTAATTGAAACTTTCTTTACATGATTGACTTTATTACAAGTATTCCATGGTATGCATGGCTATTGCTAGTGGTTTTTGCTGTTGCTATTCGCGATGTTTTTTTTCAGAAAGCGCATACCATCTCACACAATTTTCCAATTGTAGGTCATTTTAGGTATTGGTTAGAGAGTATAGGACCAGAAATGCGTCAATATTTCGTGGCAAACAATAGAGAAGAACTTCCTTTTAATCGTATAGAACGTGGTTGGATTTATGCCTCTGCAAAAAAAGAGAACAACTACGAAGGATTTGGGACGGATCGTGATATTTATGCACACCATCATATTTTTGTAAAAAACCAAATGATGGCCTATGAGGTACCCGATAATCATCCAAATACGGAGGATAAAAGTTTTGTTCCTTGTGCTAAAGTTATGGGTGCCTATAACAAACGTGCAAAACCATATAGACCGGCTTCTGTTATAAATGTATCTGCAATGAGCTTTGGATCGCTTTCCGCCGCGGCAGTAGAAGCGATGAATAAAGGTGTTCAAAAAGCAGATGCTTACCACAATACAGGAGAAGGCGGACTTTCTCCATACCACAAACAAGGCGGTGATGTTATATTTCACTTTGGTACTGGATATTTTGGAGTACGTAGTGCTGAGGGAAGTCTATCTATGGAGAAACTTAAAACTTTAGTGGAGAATAACCCTTGTATTAAAGCCATTGAAATAAAACTATCTCAAGGAGCTAAACCTGGAAAAGGTGGTGTATTACCTGGCGCAAAAATAACTCCAGAATTAGCGGAGATTAGAGGCGTAGAAGTAGGTAAAGATGTATTATCTCCTGCAACGCACAAAGCATTTAAATCTGTTCCTGAATTATTGCAACTAATTGAAAAAATAGCGGAAGCAACTGGCTTACCGGTGGGCATCAAAGGAGCTATAGGAAAGTTAGATCAATGGGAACAATTAGCCGATTTAATGCTAAAAACAGGAAAAGGTCCTGATTTTATTACTGTAGATGGCGGTGAAGGTGGTACAGGTGCGGCTCCACCAAGTTTTGCGGATCATGTGTCTTTACCTTGGGTATATGGATTTTCTAGTGTGTATAAGGTATTTTTAAATAGAGAACTTACAGACAGAATTGTATTTATAGGAAGTGGGAAATTAGGTTTTCCAGCCAAAGCGGCAATGGCTTTTGCTATGGGTGCAGATTGCATCAATGTTGCTCGTGAAGCCATGATGAGCATTGGTTGCATTCAAGCACAAGTATGTCATACTAACCGCTGTCCTACAGGTATTGCTACCCAAAGTCAATGGTTGCAAAACGGAATTGATGTTACTTTAAAATCGGAACGTCTAGCACAGTATTTTAAATCTTTTCGGAAAGAATTTTTAGAAATTACGCATGCTGCTGGTTATGAGCATCCATGTCAATTTCATATGGAAGATATTCAAGTGAATGTAGATGATACCGATTTGAATAGAGACTTAAGGTCTACCTATAAGTATCAAAAAAATCCTATTCCTTTTAATGGAGTACAAGAATTATATGATTGTATTCACCTAGGAGGAAAAAGCGTTACCAAATAATACAACAATTAATATTTAATTTAAAAATCGTTTTAAAAATGATAAAGTATTCTTTATTCCTACTCGTTTTAACTCTAAGTTTAACAAACCTTCAAGCACAAAAAAAGTCTGATTTATTAGTTGAAATTCAGAATTTAAAAGCATCTAGAGATTCCATTAATAACCTGTACGTAGTCTCTAAGAAACGAGAAACTGTTAGTAGAACAGAAGCAGAATCTTACAAAGCACAGGCAGATGAGCTATTAGAAACCAATGGCCAGTTAATGCAAAACATTAATAATTTTACCAAAGCCTCAATTGAAAAGTCTGAGAATATTGGAAAAACTTTAGAAAGCCTACAAGAAAAAGAAGCTAAGCTTAAATTTATAAACGATAAGTTTGGTAGTCATGATTCTATTGCTCTTGCTATTCTAACCGATTTAAAGAAAACTTTAGGCGAAAATAGTGCCATTAATGTAGCAAACGGTGCGGTGGTTATCTCTTTAAATGAAGCAACTAGAAATGGTATAGCAGCTAAAAATGCTGCTGCAGATGCACAATTAACAAAAATTGCTACTGTTTTGAATAAATATTCAGAGGCACTAGTAATCATAGAAGGTGTTTCCAATACAGGAGAGTTTGATGTCGCTTTAAATCAGGCTACCGTATTAGCAAATAAATTTCAAAAGCAATTTACTATCAGTAATGCCCGTTTAACGGCGGTTACAAAAGATGGTGGTTTTACAGAAGGCTTGAACATCCGTATTTCTCCCAAGTTTGATGCGTTTTATTTTCAAGTTAGAGAACTAGTTAAAGAGAATAAATAAAGTTTGATTTTGGTATTGGGAATTAATAATACTAATTCCTTATCATCCAGTATATTTTTAGCTACTTTCGCGCGAAATACATAAATAGTATTTACAGTTATGGAACAACAAGAATTTTTAGAGAAAAATGTATTTGTCGATTTAAAAAATGTAAATGAGAATTTTGAGGCAGATAACATCCACCAATTTTCAGAAGTAGAATTTGCGACAGTACTTCAAAAATGTGAATATTTTGGAATCGGAATTTATACCATTGAAGCTTTTTTAAATGGAGCCTCTTTTGGAGTTTCTAGTCATGATACTCATAACAAAAAAGCAACAGATCCAAAATGGTTTAAGAAGGCATTTTCAAACTTTAAAAACGGTGAAACAGGGATGACCTATGCGGCAACTTATAAAGTTTCTCCTAAACTTTTAGCGAGATAATTTTAGGCTTCATACTTTTTTAAAAAATACTTCGTTTTACATTCAATAACCAAATAAAACCACAAGTATCATGAACGGAGAACAGATTCTACAGGCTTTCGCTTATTTATTACCAACAGTAGTTACAGGTGTTGTAGCTTTTTATTTTTTTAAAATGCACACAAAAAATGAAGAAGGCCGTAGAAGGTATTTGTTACAGAAAGATACTCAAAAACACACATTACCTATTAGGTTGCAAGCATATGAGCGAATGGCACTATTTTTAGAGCGTATTGCTATTCCTAGTTTAGTGGTTAGAGTAGCTCCCTTATCCACAAGCAAGAACGATTATGAATCACTTTTGATACGTACGATTGAAACAGAATTTGATCATAATTTATCGCAGCAAATATACCTAACAGATGATTGTTGGAATATTATCAAAGCGGCAAAAAGTGCAACGATACAATCTATTAGAAAGGCTGCTTTGAGTGCAGAAAATGCAGATAAATTTAGAGAAGACGTACTAAGTGATACTATGGATAAGGCCTCTCCTTCTGCCACTGCACTATCTTTCGTGAAAAAAGAAATTAGTAATCTTTGGTAAACGATTGTCTATTTACCTTTAAACTTTTCCTCGGCGTAACTAAACCCTTGTAGCCACCATTCTCGCATCAACTTTTTATTAAATACCAAAGAGTTCTCTGTAAGCCTTGTTGGCGTATAATATAAGTTTAACTTAACTCCGTTGTGTTTGGCTGCAAGCACCCCTTCAGAAACGTCATGGTATTCTATTTGATCCAATACAAAGCCATAAATGCTTAGCATTAAAGAAAAAGGATTTTTACCTAATACTTTGTTCTGATTCAAATTTTCAGATTCTAAAATAATAGCATCTACTTCTGTAGCACCTCTGCGAATGGCCTCTCGGATAGGCACAACACAACCCAAACCTCCATCACCATACTCATATCCATTACGTTTTACTAAAGACATAAACGGAATATAATTACAAGAGATCCAAATCCAATCACAAAACTCTTCGTAGGTAAATTCACTAAGTTCCTTGTACTCTACTCTATTTTTTGATAAATTAGAAACGGTAACGATTACTTTTTTGTTTGAGGCTTTTATTTTAGTAAATTCTTCTGGAGAGAAATTCTTTTTAATGGTTCTACGCAATGCACCACTTTCTCCAAAAGTTCTCTTTCGTTTTAAAAACTGTAAAAATGTAGTAAAATAGTTGATGGTTACAAATTCACGACCATCTCTTTTCTTAACAATAAAAGGATTTAAACTAAATATAGAAAGTTGATTAACATTGGTATAAATATCATACAGTTTGCCCACATTATTAAGCGATAATTGTGGTATTAATAGACTACCTGTAGAGGTACCAAGGAATAGGTCATATTCCTTTTTTTCTATCTCCATCAAGTATTGTGCGACCCCACCAGCAAAAGCTCCTTTACTCCCACCGCCACTTATTACTAATGCCTTCAAATTTCAATATTTTAGTTAGTTGGTTATTTCTGGTTCTAATTGGCTGCTCTCAGAACTTTTAAATTTTGCGTAATTAAACCCGCTTTTCCACCAAGCTGCCATTTTAGTTTTGTCAAAAATAAGTGAATTTGTAGTTAAAACAGTAGGAGTATAATAAAAGTTAATGATTGCATTATTATGCTTAGCCACATACTTTCCTATTCTAATATTTTGGTGTTCGATACGATCTAACATAAAAGCAAACATATTGGTCAGTAAAGAGAACACATTTTTTGATGGCATACGGTTTAAATGTGTCACTTCGGTTTGCAAAATTATAGCATCTACAATAGTTGCGCCTCTTTTTATAGCTTCTTCGATAGGAACCATGGTTCCTAAACCACCATCAGCATATTCACAACCATCCTTTTTTACCAAGCTCATAAAAGGTGTGTAATTACAAGAAATCCATACCCATTCACAAAATTCATCATATGAAAAATCATTAATAGATTTATACTCCACCTGATTAAGTGATAAGTTAGATACGGTTACTACAATATCTTTTGGACCGTTCTTAAGGGTATTAAACTCTTCTAGGGTAATCGTATTTTTTATAAGTTGCAATAGATTGTGGCTTTCTCCAAAAGTTTTACTTCCTCTATAAAAATTTTTGAGCACATTAAAATGATGTATACCAATAGTTTCTACCCCATGTTTTTTATGAGTAGAAAAAGGGCAGTTACTAAAAATATCTTTCTGATGTACGGAGGTATAAATTTCTTTGATTTTGTCTATTTTATGTAAGCCTAAATGTGATATCAAAAGACTTCCGGTAGAGGTGCCTAAGAATAAATCGTAATGTTGTAGTTCTTCTTCAATCAGATATTGCGCAACGCCACCTGCAAAGGCCCCTTTGCTCCCACCTCCTGAAATTACTAATGCTCTCATACTACTCCAGTTTACTAGTAAGATACAGTTTTTCTTTTTCATTTAGTTCAGGCAATAATGCAATAATTCGATCTTTATAGGCTTCATCTTTTAGCAACTCATCAAATAAGGCTCTAGCAAATTTTTTAAACTGCCAACTATGATGGATACTGGCCTTTGCTAAATCTCCTAAATTGGTATCTGTTAATCCAAAAGTTTGAAACAAATATTGAAAAGCTGCTTCACGTGTTTTAGGATCATATTGTTCTTGTGTGTAACTCCCTAGTTCATCAAAATAGTCTTTGGTTTTTAAGCTATTATAATCTTCGGTGACTAAGGCGAGTGTAAGCCATAATAATCTAACATTTTTATCAGAAAAACCAATGATATCTTTTGTTTGGTCCAAATACGTTTTCCTTTGCTCAGGAAAGTTTAAAAAGAGGCGGTATAAACTGTTTTCAATAGTACTGTAGCTTTGATCTTCTAAGAGTGATTCAAAATCTGTCTGCAATTCTGAGGGAATTTGAATGGTTTTTAAACTTAATGCCTGCCGTAACATCAAATCATTTGAAGCTATAATCTTCTTCATAAAGTCTATGGAGAACAATTCTGCATATGTTAATATTAATCGCTTCTTAAATTCTATAGAATTAGATTCATCATAGGCATTTTCAATCAAAGATAACTGAACTTTTTTATCAGCAACCTTATTTATTGATTCCTGTAGACTTATAAAATCGGAAATACTGGATGAATTATTTTTTAAATAATCAAATGCTACAGCCATTGGAAATTCTGTATCTCCTAGCCATATATCATCATAATCATTTAATGATTGCCCACTCGCTTTTTCTATTTCAACAAGAAAATCATTTATTTTTACATTCTTAAATTTATATTTTTCTAGATAGTTCTGTATTCCCTTTTTAAATGAAGCGGTTCCTACTTCTTCTTTTAATAAGGCTAAAGCCCATGCTCCTTTTTCATAAAAAGTAAGACTGCTTGCTTTTGGATTTTTTAATGATTCTCCTTTTCCTTCTTTAGACTGTTGCGTTAAGGTTTCTGCAGTATCAAATAATTTCCAAAAATGATATTCAGATCCAAAAAGTTCTTTTTCTGCAAGTTGTGCGTAGTAGGTTGCAAAACCTTCTTGTAGCCAATGATGCTGACCATTAGCTTCTGTAACAAGGTTTCCAAACCATTGGTGCGCTAATTCGTGTGCATTTATATTTATATAATTTTTATCAACAAAAGCAATGGAATCTATCATATACCCATCGGAAAAAATAGTCGTTGTTGTATTTTCCATTCCTGCATATAGAAAATCTTTAACAGGTACTTGTTTGTAATTTTGCCAAGGGTAATCCAATCCGATTTCACGTTCTAAAAAATCGAAAATTTCTTTAGAATAGCGATAGGTTGGTTCAAACTTTATACTGTCTTCAGGATAATAAAATAGCTCTAGAGGAACACCTCTATTACTGGCTACCGTTTTTTTGTCATATTTTGCAATAGCAAAAGCTAAGAGATAACTACTCATAGGCTGTTTCATATCATAGGACCAAGTAGTGATATCGTTTGCGTTTTTTTTGGCGTCAATTAATTTACCACTGGCAATTACCTGATACGTAGAATCAAAAGTGATTTCTGTATCAAATACTACTTTTTCATTCATATCATCAAAGCTAGGAAGCCAATGACTCGTATATTTTCCTTGCCCTTGTGTCCAAATTTGCTTGTTCTTACTGGCATCATCTTCCCAACCAATAAAATAAACCGTTTGTGTAGGTTGGACTTCATAAGAAAGATGTAGTGTCTGTGATTTTCCTTTCTTAAACCGTTTTTTTATAATAATATGTTTTTCATCATTAACATACTTAACTTTTTTACCATTAAGTTTTAGGGCTGTAAAATTGATGTTTTTAGCATCTAGAAAAATACTATCCACCGGTTTTAAGATATCAAAAGTGTAAGTTACGGTTCCATTTACCTGCTTCTGCTCAGGAAAAACGGTTATGGAGAGGTCTCCAGAAATAAAATCTACCGATTTCTGTTCTTGAGCTGATAGCGTAATTGCAAGGAAAAGACAAAAACTTAAAAATAAATGACGCATATTTTAATAAAATTCAAAATGAATACCAAAATAAGCAATTTGGTTTTTGTTCCTTTGTTTCTAAGGAGTATTTTAGTCGCATGAATGCAAATTTTTTACAAACTCCCATTGCTTATTTAAAAGGTGTTGGTCCTAATAGGGCTAATAGTTTGCAGTCAGAGCTTGGCATTCAAACCTATCAAGATCTTATCAATCTATTTCCTCATCGCTATATTGATAAGACACAGTACTATAAAATTAAGCTATTACAGCAAAATTCTTCAGAGGTTCAGGTAGTTGGAAAAATTACCCATATTAAATCTGTAGCACAAAAAAAAGGGAACCGCTTAGTTGCAACCTTTATAGATGATACAGGGAAAATGGAATTGGTATGGTTTAGAGGGCAGAAATGGATTCGTGAGAATTTGAAGATCAATGTACCCTATGTAGTTTTCGGAAAAACTAATTTTTACAATGGCACTTTTTCAATGCCACACCCAGAAATGGAATTACTTGTGGATCATGAAAAGGGTTTAAAGATATACATGCAACCCGTGTATCCTTCTACAGAGAAACTGACTAATAAAGGGATTACCAATAGAGTACTAAGTAAGTTAATTCAGCAGATATTTGTAGAACTGAATGGTAAGTTTGCAGAAGCACTTTCGCCTAAAATTATAGAAGGGCTTCATTTAATTTCTAAGAGTGAAGCGATGTTTAATATTCACTTCCCTAAAAATCAAGAACTTTTAGCCAAAGCTCAATTCCGATTAAAATTTGAAGAGCTTTTTTATATTCAGTTGCAACTCATTGCTAAGAATATGTTGCATAAAAAGCGTATTAAAGGCTTTCCTTTTGACAAGGTAGGTACTATTTTTAATGATTTTTACAGCAACCATTTGCCATTTGATCTTACTAATGCACAAAAACGAGTTCTGAAAGAAATTCGGGCAGACTTAGGGAGCAATGCACAAATGAATAGGCTATTGCAAGGTGATGTTGGATCAGGTAAAACAATCGTTGCTTTAATGGCGATGTTATTAGCAATTGACAATGGATTTCAAGCCTGCTTGATGGCTCCTACAGAGATTTTAGCGAATCAACATTTTGTAGGTATCCAAGAACTGTTAGAAGGTGTAGGTATTACGGTTTCGCTATTAACAGGTTCCGTTAAAAAATCTTCTCGGAAAGTCATACACGAGCAGTTAGAAAGTGGGGAACTTCAAATTTTAATAGGCACCCATGCGCTCTTGGAGGATAAAGTGCAGTATAAAAATTTAGGCTTGGCCATTGTAGATGAACAGCACCGATTCGGTGTAGCACAGCGTTCTAAATTATGGCATAAAAATACGATACCACCACATGTCTTGGTAATGACAGCCACACCAATCCCTAGAACCTTGGCGATGAGTTTGTATGGCGATTTAGATATTTCTGTGATTGATGAATTACCTCCAGGAAGGAAACCTATAAAAACGGTGCATCGGTATGATTCTAACCGATTAAAAGTGTTTCAGTTTATCCGGGATGAAATTAAAAAAGGTAGACAGATTTATATAGTCTATCCTTTAATCCAAGAGTCTGAAGCCTTGGATTATAAGGATTTAATGGATGGCTATGAAAGTATTGCACGAGATTTTCCACAGCCCGAATATCAGATTTCAATTGTACATGGGCAAATGAAACCTGTGGATAAAGAATATGAAATGCAGCGTTTTGTAAAGGGTGAAACGCAAATAATGGTGGCGACAACAGTTATAGAAGTGGGCGTTAATGTGCCCAATGCTTCTGTGATGATTATAGAAAGTGCGGAACGCTTTGGATTATCGCAATTGCACCAATTACGCGGGCGTGTTGGCCGTGGAGCAGACCAAAGTTTTTGTATTCTGATGACCAGTTTTAAACTATCTACCGAAGCAAAAACACGGTTGGAGACGATGGTCCGTACCAATGATGGTTTTGAAATTGCAGAAGTGGACTTAAAACTCCGTGGTCCTGGAGATTTAATGGGAACCCAGCAAAGTGGTATGCTAAATCTAAAGATTGCAGATATCGTCCGAGACAATGACATTCTAAAAACAGCCCGTTACTATGCTTTACAACTTTTAAAAGACGACCCCACCCTCGCTAAAGATGAGAATGCAGTAATTAATTATACCTATGCACAATTAGTTACGCACAAGAATATTTGGAAGTATATTAGTTAATATAATTTATAGATTAGGTGTTATGGAGCCATAATTATTATTAACCCCGACAAATGTACCTTGTAATACGTATGTATAGATTCCAGGAGGAATTAGATCAGTAGCTCCAGAAGAATTTTCATTAACTTCGGCTCCTATTTGATAACTCGCCACACCTTCAATATTAAAATAGATAGAAGAAGTTTCCACACCATTTGGGCCTGCTGTTCCACCAAAAGCATTTAATGTGAAGCCGACGGCACCATTTGATATTGTTAGAGTTCCTGTTACAAACTCTATTTCTCCACTTCTTACTTCTTTTTCACTACTGAATATAGCGGTAGGCTCATTAATAATTACATTAATTGTCAACATTTCAGAATCACTTAAAACTGGAATTCCATTATCGGTAACAGTCAAGGTAACCGTATATGTTCCCGCGGTTGTATAACTATGTGTTGGATTTATTAAGTTAGAAGTGGTTGTATCTCCAAAATCCCACATATAAGTTAGATTGTGTCCATCAGGATCTGACGATGAATCGGCATAAAAATTTTCTATAGCACCTATAGTTGTAGTTGTTGGCCCTGAGGCAACTGCTACTGGTGCTTGGTTAGTCGGACCTGTAACAGTTACAGTAATTGATCCGCTAGCCATTCCTCCATTACCATCACTTATTTGGTATCCAATTTGATCCATTCCAACGAAATTTATATTTGGGCTATAACTGACCTGATTACCTGACATCGTTGCTGTACCGTTAAGAGGAAAGAGCTCAAGAGTAACCGTAAGCGTGTCCCCATCTGGATCAGAGTCGTTTACAATAACATTAAATAGATTGTTATTAGTTCCTTTTATGACTGAATAGTTATCTGCCACAGCTATTGGAGCTTGATTAGCAGGAGTATTTACGGTTATAGTTATTGTCACCTCCGAACTTGACAAAGCTGGTGTTCCATCATCCGTAACTGTAAGCGTTACGTCATATGTTCCAACTGTAGTGAAGGTGTGAGCAGGATTGGCAGTTGTTGCTGTAGTTCCATCTCCAAAATCCCAAGCATAGGTTAATACATCGCCTGCATCTGGATCCGTTGAAGTATCTCCTGTAAATTGTACGTCTAAAGAAGCTTCTCCAGAAGTGATATCAGAGGTTGCTATTGCTGTTGGAGCTTGATTAATAGGAGCATTTACGGTTATGGTTATTATAACCTCAGAACTTGACAACGCCGGTGTTCCATTATCTGTAACGGTAAGTGTCACGTCATAAGTTCCGGCTGTTGTAAAGGTGTGAGTAGGATTGGCAGTTGTAGCTGTGCTTCCATCTCCAAAATCCCAGGCATAGGTTATTACGTCTCCAGTATCTGGATCCGTTGAAGTATCTCCTGTAAACTGCACGGCTAAAGAAACTTCTCCAGAAGTAATATCTGAAGTCCCTATAGCCGTTGGAGCTTGATTTGCATCTGTTACAATTATCGTGATTGTATCCGTACTGTTTAGAGCTGGAGTTCCATCATCGGTAACGGTAAGTGTTACCGTGTATGTTCCTGCGGTTGTGAAGCTATGAGAAGGGTTGGCCGTTGTAGCTGTGCTTCCGTCTCCAAAATCCCAGGCATAGGTTAATACGTCTCCAGTATCTGGATCCATTGAAGTATCTCCTGTAAACTGTACATCTAAAGAAGGAGCGCCAGAAGTTACATCTGAAGTTGCTATAGCTGTTGGAGATTGGTTTTCGGAAGGAACTGTTACGTTTACCGTATAACTTTGAATGGTTTGATCTTGAGCAGTAACGGTATAAATTACAGGATTTGTAAAGTCTTGACTTGTTTCTGATTCTGGCGAAATACTTGCTCCATTATGTATAATAACTGGTGACAATGTAGTTAAGTCAGTTCCTTCAGGAAGTTCTATAGTAATATCTGTTCCAACTATGGTACCTTCTACTCCATTTACTATAAATGAAGTAATTTCTTTTTCGGTAGAAAGCTCATTAACTACTTCAAAGCTTACGGTTTGAACTATTTCTTGTCCGTTTGAATCTTTCAATAAAAACTCTAAAGTTGTTTGTCCTAATTCTGTAGATACATAGGTTAAGACGTACGTTCCAGGTGTAATACTTACAAATTCGTTTAAGGTCTCATTTGCTCCACTTGGAGAAGAAGTTATAGTTCCTGTTCCTTGTGTAAAGGAATAATTACGTTCATAGGTAACTCCTGTAGTGGTAGTTTCACTCCCTAGAGTGACGGTGATATCTTGTGATGTACCTAATAAAACTTGGCCGGAAGGACCTGTTGCCGTCCAAGTAACAGGAACATCACTAATAACATAAGATACAGTAACCTGCTCCTGAAAACCAAAAGTATCTTCTGCGGTAAAAGTGATCGAGTGATCGCCTATTTTTGTGGCTATATAATTCAGTGAGGCTGACAATGGACTCAAACCTATTTTATCTGCTTCGGCAATTGTATTTCCTGCTATATCTTGAAAATACCCTTCACCTGTATTAATTTTATAGGAATAAGTATACGCATATCCTTCTACAAGTTCTTCTGGAGTAACGGTAATAGAAGTAGAAAGAAGCGTATTAATAAAGCCATCTACTACATGTGTTTCTGAAATTTCAAATTCTACCTCTGTATAAAGACCAACCTCCTTGGTACAGGCTATAATTATAGTGAGGACTAAGCTTAGATATATCGCTAAAGTTTTGAACTTCTTCATACTCAATTTTTAAATTAAAGATTAATGCTCTATCTCAATTATCCTTCTTTTACACTTTATACATATAAAAAATACCTCGTATTCTAGCCAGCTAATTATTATACCCTGATAAACTTTAAATATCAGTCTTAATAATTTTATCGTTTCTAACTGAAATTCTAAGAGTTTAATATCTTTACTAGAACATCAATAGTAGCTTTAAAAAGTGTATTATTATTATTATTATTATTATTATTGGGGCATTGCAATATTACGGTCCATACTGAAG